>DASQIV010000555.1:0-3300 GCA_035631415.1 Pseudoneobacillus sp.
TTCAAAGTTTGAAAACTGCTATATTTCATATTTTTGTTATGTAAAGAACAGTTGAAAATCATACTGTATATAATGCATCTTAGCTGAATAACGAAACAAGGAGCTGCGGGTCGCAACTCCTTGTTTTCTGGCATTCATGTAAAAATCTCTATAAAAAAGTTAAAAACCTATTGTCCCAGAGATGCTCATGATGCTCAATGATAGTTTTAGCTCCAAGTAGATCACTGTTAAGGGTGGTGGTTAGCCCTTTTTTCATAAATAATTTATATCCTAATCCATGAGCCATTCTAATAGTTGTATCTACACAATATTCCGTTTGTGCTCCACAAATTTCAAGTTTATCTATATTTAATTTCTTTAGTTGTTCTTGCAAATCCGTCTTGTAAAATGAGTTTGCATGTGTTTTGTTGATATAGATATCTGTTTCTTTTGCATCTAGTTCAGGAAATAGTTGCCATTCTGGAGAATGAAGAACCAGGTCACTCTCGTTATGTTGTACAAAAATGATGGGATTGTTTTGATCTCTAAATAAACGAATTCTTTCATTAACCCCATTTAATACACCCGCTAAGTTATAAAGTGGAACATTTTCAGGCTGAACACCAATCTGCAAGTCAATAATTAATAATGCCGTATTTTCCATCATGATTATTCTCCTTATACATTTAAGTTAATTGTAGACTTCAGTTAAATTATTTGCTTCTTTATTTTATTATGAAACTATGAATCTATTAAAACTAAGCCCATAATAGGTTTTTTAACCATTGAGCCCCTTCTAAATTAAATTTTAGCCTAACATGCTTTCGTTCTTTGTCTGCTTGCCAAAATTTAACTTCATTTGCTTCTACTCTATACAAAGTCCAAGAAGGGTATACTATATTTGGATTATGTTGTAGGTTATTAATTTGCTTAGTTAAAGCATCGTCAAATTCATGCTGATCTCTTAAAATGGAACTTTGCTTGCCTATCATTGCTATTCTTTTTTGCTAAAGTACCCCGATTTAAAAAATTATTCGCACTCTGCGTTTCATCCATTTTCATTACTCTTCCACGAATTCACACTTGTTTTCCAATTAATGACCAATAAAAAGTTATGGCAACATGGGGATTCATCTCTATCTGTTTCCCTTTTTCACTAAAAGAACTGGATGCAAAATACCATACATATTGGTCAACATCTTTTATGATAAGAACACGAGCATCCGGGAATCCATTTTTATCTGTTGTGGAAAGAATCATGGAGTGAGGTTCATGCACTCCTTTGCTAAGAGCTACTTGGAACCATTCTAAAAATAGTTCATGAGGATCCATCTGAAACTTCGTTATAGTAAATTCAGGAAAGGGGCCAACCAGGGTATTATTATGTCTTACCATATTCCTAATCTAGTTTATAAAAAAATCGACCTCCCTTCCCTTCTGCTATCTATTAATTATTTTTTCAATTCGTTGTTTCAATTCAGTACTATTTTGAAAGCTCTCACGAACAACAGCCCATACATTTTCCTTGTAGAATTCATCATGGATTAATGAGAGATTTACTTTCACCCCAAATTTTGCAGAAGCAGCCGCAGTCTCAGCCATATTGGCACTTCCAGCTAGTTCCCCAAACACTCTTTTGTTAGCTAGAGGAAGGAATTGTTCGACTCCAGTTAAAATGATTTCACAATTCTTTACAACAGCAACTAATGTATCTGTTGCATTCTTCATTGCCTCTTCATACTCATCCGGAAAATCCGTCTTACATTTTGCTGTCTTCACTACCTCTGCGAGGGTTTTCATGTCTACTGTTGCAAGGGTCAGGCACTGATTACGTACATCTGCTATATTTTTTAAGGATAGCGGTATGTTTTCGACACCCTTCCTTATAGTCACTTTACAGGACATTTCCAGCAATGCCGCTGCCATCGCAGCAACGGTTGCTGCAGCACTACCACTTGCCGGACCTGGAAAATCAGGGGCAGCTAATTTTTCAAGATATTCATAGATTGTTAAATCATCAATAGGACCCAGACCCATCTCCACCTTTTTTTGGACTTGTCAATCGGTTAGAAACATGTCCATTTTCATTGAAACTATCACCCTTGTTTATAGTTCAATAAAAAAAGCCCTACTTCCTTCTTTTGAAAGTAAAGCCTCCTTTAGTATTAGAACTCATTAATATCTGAAATTATACTTTTTAATATTTCAATCGATTTTAGTGGTTCGTTATCCAGCTCTAAATTGTGATTTCCACCATCAACCACTTTTAAGATAAGATTTTGATTGTTTTTCAATTTTTCAAAGCGTTCTACAATAAAACAGAAATGATCTTTTTCTCCAAAAATACAAAGACCTTTATTATCACTATTAAACATTGCATGAAATACGTCATCATTTTGCAGTATTGGAGTCAACCATACTACTTTAGCATCTTTTAACATTGAATGATCCAGCAGATAAATTAGAGCTTTTGTTCCGATTGATTTAGCCACTACATAATAATGACTGTATTTCTTGTCCTTGATGGCGTTGTCGATGGCAAATTGTACATCTCTTGCGAAATCCCTTTCATTTAGAGCAGACATCTCTTGCTTAGAAAATGTATAGTTAATATGTAATACATCAAAACCTTTATTGTAAAATACCCCTGTTGTAAAGTGTAATAGCGGAGCTTGTATTGTGTAACCCGCCCCAGGTAAGACAATAACTAAGTTATTTGTTTCTTCTTTTTGTTCAATCAATCTAAAAGGGAAACATTTTGAACCCATTTTCTCACTCCCTAAAATTTTTAGTTATTCTCTATTCTTCACTACTAACCAATATTCCTTCTTCAACTAACTTTCTCCTATAAATACACAAAAAAAGGGACCACGTATGGGATCCCACTAATGAAAAATATTAACTTTATCGAACACCTTTTTCTGTTAAACATTCTTCTTCAGGTTTCATTTTCACCTGTTTCCATTTTTCATTGCCTATTTTGCGAAATTGAGCGATTTCTACGTCAGTCCCATTTGTTAATGTAAAGAAGATTATATAGTAATCAGCACCATCGTTGCCTTGAAAATAAATATTTTTAATATATTCATTTATTTTCGTAGGGTATCTTTTCTTGATCAACTTGCACCAATATCCATATTTTATATCGACAACAGATTCGGCGTCATGTTGCCAGAGATGGTACGGGGCACAGAGAAAATCCTCTGGAAACTGCTGCAAATCTGAAATTCGATATCCTTCTTGTTCTTGAATAAGCTGGATAAATCCGTAAGAATAACCGAAATATTCAGCTCTTTTCTCCCTAAATCCCTCAATTTTTTC
>DASQIV010000556.1:0-2541 GCA_035631415.1 Pseudoneobacillus sp.
ATCGACAATTGCGGCTTCTTCAAGTTCTTTTGGAATTGATTTAATATAACCTACATATACGAAAATGTTAAAGGCTAATCCATACACAATATAAAGCAAAATCAATCCGTAGACATTATCCATTCCCCATGTACTTGTCTGTTTAACGATTGGTAACATGATAATCGGAAATGGCACGAACATAGCACTTACAAAATAGTAATACAAAAACTTGTAAAACTTTTTATGCATATTACGGGCAATCGCATAAGCAACCATGGAATTCGTGAGAAGTGTAAAAATAACGACGACAACCGTAATTAAAAAGCTGTTTTGGAATGCATTAAAAAAGTTGGTTATTTCGATGGCATCCAAGAAGTTTTGAAATCTCCACTCTTTCGGTAAAGCAATTAATGAATCCGCAGTTTCTTTAGGCGTTTTTAAAGCGATAGAAATCGTTATATATAGCGGAAACAATATAAATAAAGAACCGATAATTAAGAGTGTTGTAATTAGCCAATTGTTTTTTAAGGCTTTCATTACATGTCCACCTCTCTTCGTTGTAAAACTCGAATTTGAAACACGGAAATGACGACAATGACAATGAAATAAATAACCGCATTAGCAGACTGGTAGGCAAATTCTCCACCTTCAAACCCACCACGGTAAATGAGTAACGAGATGGATTCTGTCGATTGACCTGGTCCACCGCCGGTCATTGCAATAATTTGATCAAATACCATTAAGAAGCTCTTCATTGCTAGTACCATATTGATCGTAAAAAATGGTGCAATCATTGGGAAGGTAATACTCCAGAATTTTCTCCACGTACCGGCACCATCAATGCTTGCTGCTTCATAAACATCTGAAGGAATGGTTACAAGTCCTGCTAAATAAAGAATCGTATTAAAAGCAACAGACTGCCAAACAGCGACAATGACGATTCCCCACCATGCAAGGTCTGGGTTTCCTAAAATATTAGTAGAAAACAACTCAATACCCAATTTTTCACCTAATGTGGGTACTAATTGTGAGAAAAGAAAATTAAAGATATAACCGATAATTAAGATACTTAAAATGTTAGGTAAAAAATAAATAGCCCGTAATGTTTTTTGAAATTTAATTTTAGAATTTAGCCCCATTGCGATTAATAAACTAATGACGTTAACAAGGATCGTCGTCACAATGGCAAATTTAAAGGTGAATATGTAGGCATGTAAGGCACGATCATCTTTAAAAACGTTAAAATAGTTTTTTAACCCGACGAAATTATAATCACCGTATCCACGCCAATCCGTAAAGCTATAAAAAATACCTTGTAAGGCCGGATATGTATGGAAAATAAAGAAAAAGAGTACAGCAGGAACGGCCATAAGTAAATAAGCTAATTTTTGCTTTTGCATCTAATCACATCCGCTTTTCATGATTTAAAGGAAGAAAGGATAAGCCATGTTATCCTTTCTTCCTTTTTTTGTCTAGCTCAAGCGGTGAAGAAAGCACTTCATTTCTTCCTGCCTAGTCCCTCGAGGTCAAATAACCTCCAACCTATGAAGTCAAAGAACGACTTCTTAGTGGGAAAAAATGAACTTCTTTTTTCCTTGTTGGAGAACATTTGCTTGTCGGGCCTTTCAAGGCGCTTCCGCTTTTCGCTTTTTATCGATTTTGTACTTTATCCCATTCTTTATCCATTTTTCCTAAGAACTTGTCTGTGTCTTTTTTCATTAAGAATTCTTGAATCAGGTTAGCGGCTTGCATACCTGCAGGATAGTAATGGTCAGGGAAGCTTGTAATCGCACCTGTTTCAAAGTTTGTTTTGATTCCTTCAAACGTAGGATCTTCTTGGAATACACCTTGAACAGCAGAGAATGCAGCTTGTTCATTGATATATGTTGTGGCAGTTTCTTCGTTTGTCATGAATTCGATAAACTTCATTGCTTCTTCAGCGTGCTTTGTATCCTTATTAATTGTTAATAGAACGTCAACACCAGAAACTAGTTTATTTTGCGCTGGATCATTTGTAACAGGCATTGCGAACACACCTAATTGGATATCTGGGTTCGCTTTTTTAATTTCAGGAATTGCCCAGTTACCTTGTAAATACATTACGCTTTCACCTTTAGCAAAACCAGTATTTCCGTCAGGATAAGCCTTACCAAAGATATCTTTTTGACCGTATTCAGTAAGTTTTTTCATTTTTTCAGCTACAGGTTGATAGTCTTCTTTAAAGCTTGCTTTTCCTTCATTCTTTTTGCTTGGAAAATCAGGGTCTACTGCATTAGCTGCAACAGAGTTCCAAGGGATCATTGCTGTCCATGCATCTTTTAATGTCAGATAGAACGCAGGTTGGCCTGCTGCTTTTGCTTTATCTGCTATAGCAATAAATTCATCCCAAGTGGTTGGCACTGTAACTCCAAGCTCTTCAAACTTTGCTTTATTGTAAATAACCGCATTAGCATTTGTAGCATATGGAATACCAAAAGTGCCCTTCTTTTCATCTCCTACAAGCTTTCCAACCATTTCAACGTAGGCTGGTTGAATCTTTTTAACTAAATCAGAATCTGA
>DASQIV010000557.1:0-3176 GCA_035631415.1 Pseudoneobacillus sp.
CCCCATCGATTGGATCAAGGATTCTCATGGTTAAGTCCCATCCTTGTTTAGAATCGCCTTGCTTCTTAACTTCAAGTCCAGGAATAGAATTGATTAAATCATCGATAAAGGTTTCGAAATAGGCACTTGGATACTTTTGTGAAATACGTTCATAGGTCTGCTTCACCACAGCTTCCTCCAAAGAAGTCCTCTCAAAATCTAAGGAACGCTGGCTCTGATTAGCCTTTATGATACTATCATCTTCTTGTAGAGATTTTTCCACAATCGAATCCAATTCCGCTTTCGTTTCTTTATCATAAATTTCGTAATAATGTCCTCTTTTTGAAATATGATGACGAAGGGATTGAGATACAGCTTCTGATTCGACATTTATATCATTTTCCGTTAAAAGCTTACACTCTATGTAATGATTAAAATCTTTTTCCTTAGGGTCTGTACTTCCATAATTTCCGACCACTTCTGCAATAAGAAATTGTCGTAATGGTCGGCTGAGCTGAATGATGAGTCTATCCCCAGGTGTTAGGCGATTGACTAAAAATTGGGTGTACCTCCATACAACCTTTTCTTCTGCTGTTCTCAGTCCAGCTTCTTTTGACTGAATGACTGTTAAATTCGAGCCAGGCGAGCTCCAACCAAATCTAGCTCTACCGCTTTTGAGTTCACTCAGCATCCATTCTTCCTTACCTTTACGTATGGCAACATATTTAAAATAGCGAGTCATATTGTTCTCTCCCTACAACTTTATTTTTTCATAATAACCGCAAAAATCACTACACACCCATGCTGGATAAATAATGTCCTGCACTAAATCTCCATTCTGCAATTCAGTAATGATTTCCCATGCATCTTCTATCATTTTTGCTCCACAATCAGGACAAAATAGCAGTCTATTATTTTTCATATATATCTCCTCTTAAGTACGCTACTAATCCTCGTACCTTAGATTCCATCCATTATTCACTGTGTCGTATTGTCTAATAAATCTCGCTTCCAACTGTCTTGCCTCTTCCACACTATGACACAGTTTAAGAGTTACCCATATATAATCTCTATGTAAAAATAATTCCTGCTTGCAGTTTGCAGCACCTCTCCAATGCTCTTGTAATCTTTTTCTTAATCCCTTTGGACTTTGATTGGGTCTATCTTCTATTGCACGACCTACATACATCACTCGTCCGTTGTATTCCATTATATAAACCCCAACTTGGTTAGGCGCTTGGTCTTTTACTTGCTCGAAATTTCCTCTTTTTGAATTTGAGGTTGGCACCTTTCTTTTTGCTGTCTCCAGCTTTTCCTTAGCCTCTTGAACTCTTCTCACATATTCAGGGTTATTCATCTTATCTGATTTTTCAGCTTGTCCTATTTTTCTTTCATATTCTCGCAGCTGATTCCCCGCTCTTCTCTGTGCTTCAACCTGTGCAGTCGCAGCTTGGTCTCGTAACGCTACCGCTATTTTTCCTACTGTATCCCAGAATCCCATTGTGACACCCCTAAATTTTTACTATTTATAAAAATCTTACCTCTACATGTCTCTGTCTTCAATTAAATTCTAATATTATGTTAATTTACAAAGGCACAAGCAAAATTAAAATCTATCCAATAACCTTTCCCCCGATTATAATAAAATAGATAGGAACACGAAATAATTATTCATTATCATTCTCTTACATACACAACCTTTAAATCTAGATAGGGGGACTAAAATGGCCACCGCTTCATCTATTCAAGTGGGAAAAGCAGAACAGAAAGACACGAAAACACTCTATAATATCTTGTTTATTATTAGTATTTGTCACTTATTAAATGATTCTTTGCAATCCGTTGTTCCGGCGATGTTCCCAATATTAGAAAAGTCGATGGGATTAACCTTCACGCAGCTTGGATTAATTACTTTTTCATTAAACATGGTTTCTTCTGTTTTACAGCCAGTTGTTGGCTGGTATACGGATAAACGTCCAAGACCTTATGCACTCCCGTTAGGCTTAACAAGCAGTATGCTCGGTATTTTAGGGTTAGCGCTGGCCCCTACCTTTTGGATGATCGTCATTAGTGTTATTTTCATTGGATTTGGTTCGGCCGTTTTTCATCCAGAAGGGTCACGTGTAACTCATTTGGCGGCTGGAAAAAAACGAGGCTTGGCACAATCTATCTACCAAGTAGGAGGTAATTCCGGTCAGGCATTGGCACCCATTTTTACAGCTCTTATTCTAGTGCCGCTCGGTCAATTTGGAGGAATCTGGTTTACCATTGTCGCATTTATTGCGGTTATGTTTCTCATTTACATTGCAAGATGGTATTCAAACCGTCTTAAGGTTCAAGCCAGTGAGATAAAAAAGAAAAAAGCGGTTAAAGATGGATATGCTCCTAATATGAAAAGTATAAAGTCAGCCATACTCATATTAATTCTACTTGTCTTTGCTCGTTCTTGGTATAGTAGTGCTATTTCTAATTTTTATACGTTTTATGCGATTAAGTCATACGATGTAACCATTGCTCACTCACAAATCTTTATTTTTGTTTTCTTATTCATGGGAGCTGTCGGGACACTCTTCGGCGGACCATTGGCCGATCGTTTCGGAAGAAGAAATATTATCTTTCTTTCCATCATTGGTTCTGCCCCACTGACATTATTGTTGCCATATGTAGGACCTACCTTCGCTTATATCCTTCTCGCTTTAACTGGTCTTATA
Organism: Pseudoneobacillus sp.; assembly: GCA_035631415.1. Taxonomy (GTDB): domain Bacteria; phylum Bacillota; class Bacilli; order Bacillales; family Cytobacillaceae; genus Pseudoneobacillus. Next base: position 2,691 of record DASQIV010000557.1, read on the forward strand.
TTAATGTCTAGTTTCTCCGTTACGGTTGTTTATGCACAAGAATTATTACCCGGCAAAATTGGAACCATGTCTGGTTTAATTGTAGGCCTTGCCTTCGGAATGGGAGCCATTGGTTCCGTTGCACTGGGGGCACTAATCGATTGGATGGGAATCCAAACCACCATGATCGCAGTATCCTTTCTCCCTATATTAGGACTGTTAACTTTACTTTTACCATCGGATCAAAAATTGAAGGAATGGAGTGGGGTTTGAGGTTCCATAACGTTAAAGCATTTATAGTATTTTGACAGTCGAGTAAATCGGCTGTTTTTTATTTTTAAAGTGAAATATTTTCCTGCTTGACTTAACTCTCCATGTGAAAGTTTATTAATCTCCAAAAATGCATATTTTTTCCAATAATTATCTTATTCAGGATTATTATTATGACTTGTTGGAATCGATTTTTCTATTGGCGGTACTTAACACCATAGTTATCTTAACTAGATT
>DASQIV010000558.1:0-6104 GCA_035631415.1 Pseudoneobacillus sp.
ACAGAAACAGGAACAGTTTCAGAAACAAGTGCTACTGAAACGACTACTGGCACAGAAGGCCAAACGAGTGTTGAGGCAAATACTACGAGTACGGATGAAACTTCAACAAGTACAGACACAACAACTACGGATGAAACGACAACTACAGATGGACAGGCTACTGAAGAGGGGACAACTTCTACAAATACAACCACTTCAACAGAAGATCAAACCACGAATACAACGTCTACTACAGAAGAGACCACAACTAATACAGAAACAACCGTTGATGCTGGCACGACACCAGATTCATTTTTATATTCATTTGACCTTTTAATGGAAGATGTAAAACTTCTCGTCACTTTTGATGCTGAGAAGGAAGCGGATTTGCTGTTAGAGTTTGCACAAGAACGTTTAGCTGAGGCGCAAACCATGACTGAAGCGGAAAAGACTGAATTTGTCCAAAAGGCTGTGACAGATTATTTAGCTCTTCTAGATCAAGCAGGTGAAAAGGTGACAGAAGTTGTTGCGGATGAAGAGGTAACAGAAGAGGTGAAGGACGAGCTTTCTGACACTTTAGAAGAAACGACAGATGTAACCGATGAGGTGGTCGACCAGCTTGAACCTGAGCAACAAGAGGAAGTAGCAACAAAAACGGACCAAGCATACTTAGTAGCACAATCAGTGGCCGGACTTGATACTGAAGTGGTTAAAACTCTTAGAGAGCAAGACTTCGGATACGGTGAAATTGCAAAGATCATTTCTCTAGCTACAATTAGTGGAAAATCGATTGAAGAGGTTACAAGTTTACTAGATGAAGCTGGATTTGGCGAAGCGATGAAGGAGCTTGGCGTGAACATTCACCAAGTGAAGCAGCATCGAGTGGCACAACAAATTGGCGGAGTGGAAGCACAAATAGAAGCTGCTAAAGAGAGCGGCGATGAAAAAGCAGTGGCAAAGCTTGAGAAAAAGTTAAACAGTTTAAATAAAAAGAATGAGAAATTCCTAGCGAAGGCTGGAACCCCTGAATCGGAAGAAGCAACAGATGGTGATGACACTGAAGCAACTGAGGAAGGTACTACTGAACCAACAGAACAAACAACAGAAGGTACAACTGAACAAAGTGAAGAAGCAACAGTTGTAGTCGCTGCAGAAACGACAGCAACGACTGCAGTAGCGGCTGAGCAAAAAACGGTAACCACAACGGCTGTTTCGAAAAAACAAGAGAAAAAGCCTGAAACAAAGAAGAAAGAAGTAACACAAGTTGCAGCGGCTACATCTAAGAAGGAATAAAAAACGTCAGTAGCAGCAAAGAAAAAGGAACAATCTAAAGGGCAAGTGAAAAAGGAAAAGCAAAAAGAGCAAGTAGCAGAGGAAGAATCAACAGAAGTAGAAGCGGTTGAAACAAAAGTTGAAACGGAAGCTGCTGAAACAGAAGTCGAAAAATCCGAAGAAACAACTGAAAAGGAATCAAAAGGCGAAAACAAAGGCCACGGTAAATCCGAAGAGAAAAAAGGTAAAAAATAATCAAGTAATGGAGTGGGATCTTAGATTCCCACTTCTTTTTTTTATAACGGGAAAAATTTAACAGGAAAAAAGAACCGTTTTAAAAAAAGCTTAACACTTTTTCCATTTTTTATCGTCTAAGTAATTGTTGTTACATTAAAACACTTTTTGGAGGAATAGAAAATGAATGGAAAAGGTAAAAAAATTCTTCTTACTGGATTAACCGTTGCTTTATTAAATACACCTTTTTTAATGAACACTGACAGTGCAACAGCTAAAGAACTTCAAAGGACTACTCTAGCAACCAAAATAAAAAATGAATTAACGGCAAAACAAGTTGTTCAGTTGGCAGCATACTATGCAAAGGCATCTAGTTATGTGCAACGCGGTGGTGATTACAAAAAGGGAGAGTATAAGACCTTTAGTTATAAGGGAAAAACTTATCGCTATTTAGCTGGAAATATTGATACAAAAAAGGAACTATTAAACTATTTACAAAAATCGTTAACCAAAAATGCAGCTGAACAATTTTTTAAATCAAGTGGAATCATCGAATATAAAGGAAAATTGGCTCAACTAGAAGCTGACGGCGGATCGTTATTGCAATGGGAAAAAGCGACAGCCAAATATTTAAAAACATCCAAAAATACGCAGTTTTACCTTTTATCGGTTCCTTTAGGCGAAACAGGTGTGACTTATACTTATTCGGTTGAGTATCAGTATGTCGAAAAAGTCGGCTGGAGAATCAGCAAGGAACCTGTTTTTGAACAAAGTTCCTTAACAGACAAAATTGCTGTTGAGGTTGCGGCGAATTTTGCGAAAGCATCTAGTTATGTTCAATCCGGTGGGGCTTATCGTGATGGGGAATACAAAACTTTTGTGTATAAAGGAAAAACTTATCGTTACTTATCAAGCCCAATCGATACTCGAAATGAATTATTTAGCTACTTGAAAAATTCTTTAACCCAAAGTGCAGCTGAGTCGTTTAAAAAATCACAAGGTATCATTGAATATAAAGGAAGATTGGCACAAATAGAAGCAGATGGTGGCTCTCTATTGAAATGGGAAAAAGCAACAGCTCAAGTGGTAAAAGCGGAAAATAACATACAGGTTTATCGATTAACCGTTCCTGTAGGGGAAACAGCTGAAAAGCAAACGTTTATAATCGAATATCAATACGTGAAAGAGGTAGGTTGGAGAATCAGCAAGGAACCAAAGCTAGAACAAAGTGTTGATTTAACCGCTAAACTTGCAGTAGATCTGGCAACAAAGTTTGCACAAAGCACAAGTTATGTTCAAGCTGGTGGATCCTATCGCGACGGTGAATACCAAACTTTTTCCTATCAAGGAAAAACGTATCGTTACTTATCAAGCCCAATCGATACTCGAAATGAATTATTGAGCTACTTGAAAAATTCTTTAACCCAAAGTGCAGCCGAGGCGTTTATAAAATCCCGAGGTATCATTGAATATAAAGGAAGATTAGCACAAATAGAAGCAGATGGTGGCTCCTTATTGAGATGGGAAAAGGCAACTGCACAAGTGATTAAAGCAGAAAATAACACAAGGGTTTATCTGTTAACCGTTCCTGTAGGGGAAACAAGTGAAAAGCAGGATTATGTAGTGGAATACCAATTTGATCAAAAGATAGGGTGGAGAATCAATAAAGAGCCTTATTGGAATCTAGATATTCCCGGGAATGTTAATCCGGCTTTTAATTTCGTCACACTCTTACTAGCGAATACCAAAGCAACACAAGAACTATTTTTAGACCCTACTTCCTTCAATGTGGAAGAGTTTAAGAAGGGAATCAAAAAAATAGAATATATGAATCTAACAGAGATAGGAAGAGGCAAATCGCAGGTTGAATTCGTAGTCAAAATAAACGTAGAAGTTGATACTAACTACAAAGGAACTCTCGTCAACGGAGAAAACAATATGTACTTCCTCATCCAGCCAGTTGGCTATATGGACTTTAAGATTGCAAAGATTGGAAGAATCGCAGTTTATTAATTAGGTGACAGGCACCTGGGAATTTCTGCAAGTTGAAAATACCTACCTGAAATTTGTCGAAAAAAAGCAATCTGAAGTCTTCAAGCTTCAGACTGCTTTTTTTATGGATTTGTATTGATATGTAATGAAATTTGCTCTATTTCAGTTGATTTTGAGGGGAATCTAAAAATTTATATTTAGGTACTGACAATTTGTTAGATTCAAGAGTTAATTAGTAAAAAAGTTTCATTTTTTAAAAAATAGTGTATATTCTCTAAATTTTATTACTATTACAATATTAATCTGGTACAATAGTCTATGGCTCGACAAAATTCCAACTTTTAACAGGGAAGAGGTAGATTGAATGTTACGTAAGTATGGTAAACAATTAGTAAGTGTTGCTCTAACTTCAGCTCTTGCACTGGGGGCATTTGCAGCTCCGTTTAGCACATCATTTGTACATGCTGAAGCTGCCAACATCAAGGTTCAACTTTTAGGAGTAAACGATTTTCATGGACAGCTAGATAGTTATTCTACTTTTGATAAAGATGGCGATGGTAAAAAAGAATCGAAAATTGGAGGAGTTCAATATTTAGCGGCTTATTTAAAAGAAGCTGAGAAAACGAATCCTAATACATTATTAATTAACTCAGGGGACATGATTGGTGCTAGCCGACTTGTTTCTGCTGCATTCCAAGATGAGCCAACGATTGAAGCGTTTGAAGCAATGGGCTTTGATATTGGTACGCCAGGAAACCACGAGTTTGACGAAGGTATAGCAGAATTAACGCGTATCGTTAAAGGTGGGGAACACCCAGGTGGTAAAGGAACAAAAGGTTACGACGGAATGAATTTCCCAATGATTTCTGCAAACGTTTATGACAAATCAACTGGTAAACTATTATTTGAACCATATGCGATTAAAGAAGTCGGCGGAGCAAAAATTGGTTTCATTGGAGTTACAACACAAGAAACACCAAGCATTATCGTTTCAACTGGAAACGAAAATTTAGAGGTTCGTGATGAAGCAACAGCAATTAATACATATACAAAAGAATTAAAAGATAAAGGTGTTAAAGCGATTGTTGTTATTGCACATAACCCAACAACGCAGAATAATAATGATACAGATTTCGATGCTGGTGCCATTGCAGAAAAAGTGGACGATGAAGTAGACGTTATTTTTGCAGCACATAACCATGTCGGTGTAGATAAAGTAGTGGATGGAAAATTAATTGTCCAAGCTTATTCTTACGGAACAGCTTACGCTGATGTTGATTTAGAAATTGACCCAACAACAGGGGATATCGTTAATAAAGCGGCTACTGTTGAAACAGTTTTCCAAGACAAATATGCGGCTGATCCAACAGTGGATTCCATTTTGAAAAAATATCTAGAGCTTGTGAAGCCAATTGCTGAAAAAGTAGTCGGTGAATCAACTGGAGAGATGAAGGGTTCTTATCCTCAGCGCGGTGCTGTAGGTGACAATGGAATTGGAAACTTGATTGCTGACGGTATGAAAGCAGAAATGAATGCTGACTTTGCTCTTATGAATGGTGGAGGAGTTCGTGCACCAATCGATCAAGGACCAATCACAGTAGGAGACCTTTTTGCTGTTCAGCCATTTGCTAATACTCTAGTTAAAGTAAATTTAACAGGTGCAGAATTAAGAACAGTTCTAAACGCACAAATTACAAGCCAAGGACTAGATTTCCAAATTGGTGGATTTAAGTACACTTGGAATGGAAAAACAAATAAAGTAGTAGACATCATGCTTCCAAATGGTACAAAGATTGATGAAAGTAAAGAGTATTCTGTAGTTGTGAATAACTATATGTACGGAAAAGCAGCATACCGTATCGGAGAACTAGCTGGTTATAAGTTTGTACAAGGTCCTGAAGATCTTGAGGCTACAACAAATTTTGTACAATCATTTAACGGTAAACCGGTTGAATACAAGGCTGAAGGACGTATCAGTGAAGTAACAGTAACTTACCCTGCATTTACAGATGTGAAGGAAGATTACTGGGCTGCACCATACATTAAGCAGCTTCAGGAGCTTGAGGTAGTAAGTGGGACAAGCGCAACAACATTCTCACCTGATAGACAGGTTTCACGCTCACAATTTGCTTCTATGTTAGTACGTGCTTTAGGATTATCAACATCTGAAGCTACTAAATTTACTGATTTAAATGGACTTTCTGCTCAAGTGAAGGCAGAAGTAGCAGCTGCAGCAGCAAACGGAATTGTGGCTGGTAAAACAACAACAACATTTGAACCATTAAAGCCGATTACTCGTGCAGAAATGGCAACAATGTTAGTACGTGCATATAACTTAAAGAACAAGACAGAATACACTACAAAAGAAACTACGTTCACAGATATCAGCGGACTAAATGCTGAAATGAAAAACGCAGTAGCTGCAGCTCAAGAACTTGGATTCGTAAATGGCTTTAGCCAAACACAATTCAAGCCAAGCAATGTTTCAACACGTGCTCAAGCAGCAACAGTTGTAGGTAAATTTTTAACTCCAAAAGAAGTTAAATAATTTGGTAATAGTAATTAGGTGACAGGCACCAAGTAATTTTTGGTAGTTCAAAAATTCCTGCCCGAATTTTGTCCAATAA
>DASQIV010000559.1:0-3047 GCA_035631415.1 Pseudoneobacillus sp.
ATAGAATGTGATAAGCAATAGCGATAATACTTGCATATATAAGTAACTTTATAAAAGTTACATCAAAGACAATTAAAAAAATCGCTAAGTATAACATTATACCACCGATCAATATAAATTTCTTTCGATTATGTTTCTTAATAAACCTTGAGGACAAGTAATAGGCGATAAAAGATATACCTGAATTAATTAATCCAAAGGTTCCGAGTGCAAGTTCACTTCCGGTAGATAGAAATACAAAAACCGAAATGATAAACACAAATGTCCCTTCACGTAAACCTTGGAAAAAGTTAGCATTTGTTATTAATCGCCAATTATTATTGTTCTTTCTTTCCTGAATAATCCTAATGAACGTATATTTCCCTGAAGCTGGCCGCCTTTTTAAAGAGAAGCTTAAAAAAACAGCTAATGAAAATAACGCTAATGAAATACCAAAAATAATACTATAACCGGTAAACCCTGTTAGCCTCGAAATAATAAAGCCTGCAGCAAATGGCCCTACCATACCTCCTGTTGACCCTAAAATACCTAAAAAGCCATTAAAAAAATCTCTTGTTTCTGGCTCGGTAATTTCGAAAGTTAAGACATTGAATGCTAACCAATAGAAGCCGTAGCCCATTCCTAATAAACTTCCTAATAGAATCAAGAAATGAGATGCATGTTCACCAATACTTAATACAGATAAGTAGAATAGAGCAAGAAAAATTACTCCAATTCTCAAAACAATGACTCGATCCACTTTTTTTGCCCATCTACCAGCTAAGATAAAGGTAATTGGCTGTAGGATAACAATTGATAAATTATAGATGCCTAAGTCAAAAAACTTACCTGACTGCTTCCATAAGTAAATATTTACAAAGGTATTCGATAAAGCAATGCTTAGAGAGTATAATCCCCCAATAAACAAGAGCAATGTCAAATCCTTTGTCAATTCTACTTCACCTAAAATTTTTCTCCATTTCGACATTCATAAACTCCCCTTTTGTCGTTAAAGGTAGTGTTTACAAAATGTAACTGATTTTATGCGAAAATAAGAAAAGTAGAAGGTGCTTATAAATTTCAAAGGGAGTCGAATTCCTTCGCTTCAATCAACCAGTGCAAAAAAACAATGACCTCTAATAGAGACAAATAAAAAGAAGCAAGCGCTATGTGCTTGCTCCCAATTGACAATATAATTATTTCGCGTTTTGATAACGTTTTGAAACTTCTTCCCAATTAACTACGTTCCAGAAAGTGCTGATATAGTCTGGACGACGATTTTGGAATTTTAGGTAGTAAGCGTGCTCCCAAACATCTAAGCCTAAAACAGGAGTTTTACCTTCCATTAAAGGAGAATCTTGATTAGGAGTACTTGTCACTTCTAACTCGCCATTGTTTACTACAAGCCAAGCCCAACCAGAACCAAATCGAGTTGTAGCTGCTTTTGCGAATTCTTCTTTAAAGCTTTCTAAGCTTCCAAATTTGCTATTAATTGCATCTGCTAATTCACCAGTTGGAGCACCGCCACCATTTGGAGAAAGAATTTGCCAGAATAAAGTGTGGTTTGCATGTCCACCGCCGTTATTTCTAACAGCTGTGCGTACTGCTTCAGGAACAGCATCTAAGTTTGCAACAACTTCTTCAACAGTTTTAGACAAAAGCTCTTCGTTTCCAGCTAAAGCATTGTTTAAGTTTGTTACATATGTGTTATGGTGTTTCGTGTGATGAATATTCATTGTTTCCTTGTCGATATGTGGTTCTAAAGCATCATAAGCATAAGGTAATTGTGGTAATTCAAATGCCATTTTTTCTTCCTCCTTAAAAATATGTATTATTTTGTGCTTCGGAATATTAAACAACACGGTGATAGTGTTAAATATTTCTAAAGCCTTTACAATAGATTACCAAAGATGCGCATTCGTTTCAAATTATTAGCTTAACTACCACCGTTTACAATTCCCTCATTTCAACCATTTATACTTTGATTTTTTAACCATTGTAAAGGTTCGAAAATTTGACATACTTTTCTAAATCTAATTCTGTCAACATTTTAAGTCTCTTTTACTCCAAAATACCCGTTCAATAGGAAATACACATATTGACATGATGTTAATAATTTCTTTAAATCAAGATATAAGGGTACCTGAGGAGGGCTATAAAATGAATCATCATCAATCTCTTTATAGTTTACTATTCCAACATTTTATAGAAAAAGAAACGATTCAAAAGGTAAAAGCAAACACAGTACTGCTTCAAGAAAAGGATGCGGTAAATCATATATATTTACTGATACGCGGGACTATTGCAATAGGTAGAATTCATATGAGAGGAAAAGAATTTATTCTAAAGATGATTAATGGTGGAGAACCTTTAATTGAATATCAGCTTTTTAAACCGAGCCCTTATTATCATTTTTCAGCAAAGACCCTAACAGATTGTGAATTATTAATGATTAATCGTGAACAATTTGAAAAATATATAAATGAAAATGCAACTGTACTTTCAAGTTTAACAGAGTGGCTTAGTACCTCCTATATTAAGGCACAAATGAAATGTCAAGATTTAATTATGAATGGTAAAAAAGGTGGATTATATTCGATTTTAATCCGTTTGTGTAATAGCTATGGCATTGCAACTGACAATGGAATTCTTATTGACCTTCCCATGACACATCAAGAATTAGCCAATTTAACATATGGAACTCGAGAAGTGATTCAACGTTCGTTAAAGGAATTAAGGGAAAATGGAATCATATCCTATGATCAACTAAAATTCACTGTAAAAGATATAAATTTTTTAAAACAGGAAGTAGATTGTCAAAACTGTGCATATGAGATTTGTGGGTTAAATTAATTCTATATTGAAAAAGAAATGGACTTTCGAATTCGAAAGTCCAATTTTTATATTAAGCATATACGTTACTATCGTCTTAACTTAAGAAAAATAATTATAGTACCACTAATAGAAAATATCCAATCATAACAGCTTGGATGATTGTTTTTGTTATTACGCTACTGATAAACCCTATAACAGACCCAACCCCAATTTTTATTGCTTCACTTATACTT
>DASQIV010000560.1:0-5017 GCA_035631415.1 Pseudoneobacillus sp.
AAAAGGATATTAAGCGCGTATTGGCTTACTCTACTGTCAGTCAGCTTGGTTATATGATGCTTGCATTAGGATCTGCTGGTTACGTAGCAGGTGTGTTCCACTTAATGACACATGCTTTCTTCAAAGCATTATTATTCCTTGCTGCTGGTAGCGTCATCCATGCTGTTCATACTCAAGATATTGAGGAAATGGGCGGTTTATGGAAAAAGCTTCGCGTCACTGGACCGTTATTTTTAATCGGAACATTGGCGATTAGTGGAGTACCTTTGTTCTCTGGTTTCTTCTCGAAAGATGAGATTTTAATCGCAGCATGGGAAGGTGGCCATCCTGTTCTATTTGTATTAGCGGTTGTGGCTGCGTTCTTCACAGCATTTTATATGTTCCGTTTATTCTTTATGGTATTTACAGGCAAGCCGCGTACGGAAATGAAAAATGTACATGAATCACCAAGTGTAATGACTTTACCAATGATTGTTCTTGGTGTTTTAGCAGTCGTTGCTGGTTATGTAAACACACCATGGTTTGGTACTTTCTTAGGTGATTGGTTAGTAGAAGGCAATGAAGCATTAGGTCATGGACATATGGAAGGTCCAGGTTGGATTATGATTGTCGCAACGGTTGTTTCATTAGCGGGAATCTTGCTTGCTTATCTAATTTACGGAAAACGTTCGATTTCCCGCGATTGGCTTGGGGCACCAACACTATATAACATTTTGTATAACAAATATTATATTGATGAGTTTTACAAGGTATCGATTGTTTATCTAACAAAGGGAATCAGCTTATTCCTACAATTTATCGAAACCTTCTTAGTAGAGGGTATCGTGTTGTTAGTGACTTCAATCGTTCAAGGTCTTGGAAAAATTGGTTCAAAGCTTCAGTCTGGTCAAGTTCAGACGTATAGTGCAGTAGCATTCGTAGGACTTGCGATTTTAGTAGTCATCTATGCCGTAACAGGGGGGTATTTAAAATGAATCTAACATCCGTTTTATCAATTTTAGTATTCGCCCCTCTTTTAGGTGTTGTGGTTTTAGCCTTTGTTCCTAGAACACAGGAGAAAACCATTAAACTAGTTGGATTTTTAGCAACACTTCCAACTCTGTTATTATCGTTAGCGATTTACTTCCACTACTTAGCAGGAAAAAGTTTAAAAGACTTCTCCGTTTCAGCTGAGTGGATTCAATTTGGTGGATTCAAAGAGTTTGATAAAAACTTCTTTGCTGTTCACTATGAATTAGCAGTCGATGGCTTTGCGATGATCATGGTCTTATTAACATCGATTGTGGCAACACTTGCAGCAGTAGCTTCCATTCATATTAAAAAGGAATGGAAAGGTTACTTCATGCTTTTCCTGATTTTAGAAGTAGGGATGCTTGGAGTATTTGCTGCTCAAAACTTGATTTTATTCTTTATCTTCTTTGAAATAACATTAGTTCCAATGTTCTTCTTAATTGGAAAATGGGGTTATTTTGAAAAAGAAAAGGCCGCGTATAGCTTTTTAATCTATAACGGTCTAGGATCAGCCATTCTATTAATTGTTATTATGATTTTGTTTGCACGTACAGGGACATCTAATATTGATGTTTTACGAGAATTCGTAAATAATCCAGATGCAAAATGGGTTGCACCAATGTCAGAGGCTGGAAAATATGGATTATTATTTGCCCTACTTGTGGCGTTCGGCGTAAAGCTTCCTATCTTTCCGTTACATAGCTGGATGCTACGCGTTCACGTACAGGCACCGCCATCTGTTGTTATGATTCACTCTGGTATTCTTTTAAAAATTGGTGCCTTCGGTTTAATCCGCTTTGGGATGGGAATATTTCCTGAGCAATTTAAAACATTAGGGCTGCTGTTGGCGATATTAGGAGTGATTAATCTTCTATATGGAGCATTCTTAGCCTTTATCCAAAAAGATTTCAAAATGGTTCTCGCTTACTCATCCATTTCACATATGGGGATTGTGTTAATTGGACTTGGAGCGTTGAATGAAGCAGGGATTCAAGGAGCAATCTTCCAAGTGGTATCACATGGTTTAATTTCTGCCTTCTTGTTCTTCCTTGTAGCTGTGTTCTATGAACGTACAGGTACAACCTTAATTGAAAACCTAGGTGGAATTGCAAAGGGAATGCCACTTGCAGCAGGGTTTTTATTAGCTGGAGCGATGGCTTCTTTAGGATTACCAGGTATGTCTGGATTCGTCAGCGAGTTTATGGCTTTCCTAGGATTATTCAAAGAAATGCCAGTCCTTGCGGCAATCGGAACACTGGGGATTATCATGACGGCTGTATACTTATTACGTGCGGTGCTTGGATTAACATTCGGTAAATCTCACCGTGAATTTGTAGGGATTACGGATTTGAAATCAGTAGAATGGGTACCAGTCATCACGTTAATGGCATTAATCGTGTTGATAGGAGTTTTCCCAAGCGTATTAAGTGGACCACTTCAAAAAACAGTAGAAGCGATTATGCTTGGGTTAGGAGGGTGATGAAGGATGGAGCTTGCACAATTACTAGAATTTAAATGGAGCATCATGACACCTGAGTTCATCATCCTAGGTGTAGCAACATTATTATCACTATTAGATTTATTCATGCCAAAAAAGACGGACCGTAAAATACTTGGTTGGATAGCCGTTGCTGGGATTGCTGCTGCAATCGTCTCACTAGCTGGATTAGTGGGGGAAGAAACGACTTCCATTCTCTACGATACGTTCCGATTGGATTCTTTTGCAAAAGCATTTAAGTTTATCCTGTTAATTGGCTCTCTATTCGTTCTATTATTAGCAATTAGCTATGACAAAAAAGATGGATTAGCTGAATTTACAGGAGAATTTTATTACTTGTTCCTAACGTCTTTACTTGGAGCTATGTTCATGTCTTCAAGCGGCGATCTTATAACGTTGTTCGTTGGCTTAGAGCTTTTATCTATTTCTTCATATATCCTAGCTGGTATACAAAAGAAAAATCTAAAGTCAAACGAATCGGCCATGAAATATGTGATAAACGGTGGTATTTCTACTGCTATCACATTATTTGGAATGAGTTATATTTACGGGTTAACTGGAACAACGAACATTAAAGGTATGACAAGCGTTTTAGCATCTCTTTATGATTCGCAGCAAATTTATCTGTTAGGCATAGCGTTTTTTATGACATTAGTTGGACTTTCCTTTAAACTTGCGTCAGCTCCATTCCATATGTGGGCACCAGACGTATATCAAGTAGCACCAACTCCAGTTACAGCATTTTTAAGCGTTGTGTCAAAAACAGCAGGTTTCATCATTATTATTCGAATCTTGGTTGCTGTATTTGGTTCAACACCTTCCTCTACAGAGCAAGGGGCGTTACCATTACTGCTTCATCTTCAAGATTATATGGGATTCTTAGCAGGGATTACGATGATCATCGGGAACGTCGTTGCCCTACGTCAATCGAATATCAAGCGAATGTTTGCTTACTCAAGTATTGCCCACGCTGGGTATATTCTAGTGGCATTCACAAGCATGGGATATTTCACTTTTGATGCGATTTGGTTTTATCTATTAGCCTATGTGTTTATGAATATTGGCGCATTTGCGGTTATCCAGCTAATTGGCTCGAAAATGGGTTCAGAAGAAATTTCTCAATTTGCAGGACTGTATCGCCGTGCTCCAATCCTAGCGATTACCATGGCTATCATGATTTTATCTCTTGCTGGATTTCCTGGAACAGCTGGTTTTATCGGAAAGTTAAACATCTTTATGGGTGCATTTGCAGGGGAACCAGCACATTATGTATTAGCATCAATCATGATTGCAACAACAGTCGTATCTTACTTCTACTATTTTGGAATCATGACACAAATGTTCTTTAGACCAGCAGCAGATGATAGTAAATTTAACATTCCTGTTGCTTTACTAATCGTATTAATCGGAAGCGTTATTGGCACTGTGTTGCTAGGAATTGCTCCAAATATTGCACTAGACTTTTTACATGATAACTTTAATCAGTTTAAAGACTTCCTGCAGTAAGCTTTTTGAAACATTGGGAGAAATAATGGGTATTTTTAAAGGGGTAAAATAAAGACAAATGGAGGGCGACCCTTAAGGGGAGGGTTGCTTCCATTTTAATATGTGCGGTAAAAAGGAAGGAGAATAGGGGCTCCTTCCTTTTTTTTATTGGCGGAAGGGTTTGGCGACGGAGGATTGGAATCCTGCAGCAGCGGATTATGTTGGGTGTATGGTAAAATAAAATCTAAAAAGGGAGGTTCAGCAGCAAATGATTTCTTCTTTTGGATTTGATTCATTAATAAGTATTATGGCTAATTTATTTTTTATCGCCATATCCTGGTGGGCGTTACAAGCGATCAAATTAGATCGGTTTTTAAAACCAAACCGAGTCATGCAATCTCGTGCCTTATACATATTATTATCCATAGCGCTAGGCTCAATCATCAGTGACTTCTTCCTCAACTACCTCCTCTGGTCGCGCCAACTTCCGTACATCTTTAAATAAGTGGTGTGGCGGGAAAAACCTTGCACGTCACCGTATCACCGCATCACTGCACCGGGGGTCTGACCCCCGGTGCTTTAATGTGTTAAAATCTCTATTTTCGTTACTTTGGATTCCAATAAAAACCGTAAGTAATTTTCACGTTGCGGTTCTGGAAAAAAGGAAAGTATTTTTTCGGTGGAAACCAAGGGGTTTGGAGTGGGAGTAAAGTAAGAAGAATAACTGCTCCAATAATAATCTTGAAGTACTGATGCAATCTCGGCCTCAAGGGGATTCATATGAATATACCTACTTGCATTGAGGAAGTACCTAGCATCAGTGATCAACTCAGATTTATATCTACCTTGAAAAACATGTCCAACTAAGTCATAACGCTTGTTAAAATAAACGGCATATTGAGTATGGATTGGTTTCATAATCTCAGTAATGGGAATGTCCTTTGTTTCTAAAAGTAGGTGGATATGGGTTTTCATTAGACAGTAGGAGTGAAGGTAGTAGGGGAGTTGCTCTTGTGTTTCTGG
>DASQIV010000561.1:0-4898 GCA_035631415.1 Pseudoneobacillus sp.
GCTTTTCTATTTGTTTAATGTCATTTGGCTTTTCTAACGTTTTCAGTCATGATTTGATACAATGGTAAAAAAGAGTTTTAAATGAGTTGGAGGTTTGAAAGTTGGAACAAACCATAGAAAAGAAAGATGTATTGTTAAAACAAATTGCTAGTGAACAAAACTTATTATTAAAACAAGTTAAAAATGTAATTGACCTACTAGAAGATGGTAATACCGTTCCGTTTATTGCTCGATACAGAAAAGAGCAAACGGGAGCATTAGATGAAGTTCAAATACGAGATGTTAGTGAACGTTGGCAATACATACAAAACTTAGAACAACGAAAAGAAGAAGTTGTGAGGATTATTACCGAACAAGGGAAAATGACAGAGGAACTTCAAAAGCAAATACTCAAATCAACAAAATTACAAGAAGTAGAAGATTTATATCGTCCATATAAACAGAAGAAACGTACGAGGGCAACAATCGCGAAGGAGAAAGGCCTAGAACCACTAGCGGAATGGCTTATGTCTTTTCCTGAAAGCGGAAGTGTGGAAGATAAGGCTCAAGAGTTTTTCTCTTCTGAAAAAGAAGTGTCAACGATAGAGGAAGCGATAGCTGGAGCAAAAGACATTATTGCGGAATGGATCTCGGATGATGCAAACAGTCGTAAATGGGTTCGTCAAGAAACCTATAAAAACGCATTCATTGAATCGAATGTAAAAGATGTGGAAAAAGACGAGAAGAAAATTTTTGAAATGTACTACCAATATGAAGAACCTGTTTCAAAAATCGTACCACACAGAATTTTAGCTTTAAATCGTGGAGAAAAGGAAGAAATTTTAAAGGTATCGATTAAGCCGCCAGTAGATATTATTTTAAATTTTTTAACAAAAAAGTGGGTTAAAAATGCGAATTCCATATCGGCTAATCAAGTGACAGAAGCCATTGAGGATAGTTATAAGCGTCTTATACAATCTTCTATTGAAAGGGAAATCCGTAGTGAGTTAACGGAAAAGGCGGAAGGACAAGCAATCCACATCTTCTCTGAAAACCTTCGAAACCTTTTGTTACAGCCACCACTAAAAGGGAAAATCGTATTGGGGGTAGACCCAGCTTATCGTACGGGTTGTAAATTAGCAGTAGTTGATGAAACTGGGAAAGTATTGAAGATAGATGTAGTTTATCCGCATCCACCTGTTTCAAAATTAGAGGTTGCCAAAAAGAAAACATTAGATATTATCCATGAATTTAATGTTGAAATGGTGGCGATAGGTAATGGTACAGCTTCAAGGGAAACGGAACAGTTTATTGCAGAGCTTTTAAAAGAAGTAAAGCATGAAATCTATTATCTGATTGTAAATGAGGCTGGGGCAAGTGTTTACTCTGCTTCTGATTTGGCACGTGAAGAATTCCCTCATTTTCAGGTTGAAGAACGCAGCGCTGTATCTATTGCTCGTAGACTTCAGGACCCTTTAGCTGAATTAGTAAAAATTGACCCAAAATCAGTAGGTGTTGGTCAATATCAGCATGATGTGTCCCAGAAAAAATTATCCGACTCTTTAACCTTTGTAGTCGAAACGGCAGTTAACCAAGTTGGGGTTAATGTTAATACGGCCTCTTCCTCATTATTGCAATATGTGGCTGGTCTATCTAAATCCGTTGCAAATAATATAGTGAAGAAGCGGGAGGAAGAAGGAAAATTTATAAAGAGAGATCAACTGAAGAAAATTCCGAGACTTGGAGCAAAAACCTATGAACAAGCAATAGGGTTTTTACGTGTCCTTGATGGGAAAGAACCGTTAGATCGTACAGGAATACACCCAGAGAATTATCAAGTGGTTAAAGATTTATTGAAAAGATATGGTTTTTCTACAGCGGACTTAGGTTCAGAAAAATTAAAAGCAGCACTACAGACTATTCATGTCTCAAATGTAGCAACAGAGCTCTCCATCGGTTAACTGACATTAAAGGATATTATTGAAGCATTAGTTAGACCTGAACGTGACCCTCGTGATGAACTTCCGGCACCGTTACTAAAGAAAGATGTCCTGAAGCTAGAGGATCTAAACCAAGGAATGGAATTACAAGGTACCGTACGAAATGTAGTTGATTTTGGAGCCTTTGTTGATATCGGTGTTAAACAAGATGGACTTGTCCATATTTCGAAGCTGACAAATAAATTTGTGAAACATCCATTAGATATTGTTTCAGTCGGAGATATCGTTACCGTTTGGGTAGATTCTGTCGATAAACAAAAGGGACGTGTTTCACTAACGATGCTCCCTCCAAATAAATAAATGGTTAATTGCTGCGTTAGTTTAAACCTTGAATGAAGTGAAATACGTAAGTTGAGAAAATTTTGAGGACTGTGGTTCCGTTATTTTACGAATAACCCGTTATTTCATCGTCTTATCGGACTTAGGTTCCGCTATTAGGGTTCAAGAGGTTAAATTTGGTATCATTTTCGACGATTAACGGATCTGGTGTCCGTTAGTCTTTGTAAATAAGGGGATATTAAGTAAATAACGGAATGGATGTCCGATAAATTTTGATTGGACTGTGGTTCCGTTATTGGTTACTCATCTAGAGGTACTTTAGCTAAATAATATATAATTAATCAACGCTCAGAGACATAATTCTCTGAGCGCTTTTGTATTTAAATTAATTTTTATCAGGAACAGTTCTTTTTTCTATAAAAAAACCAGCATTGATTTAGAAGTTTTATTTGGTAACGATTTTTTTCGTAAAATGCCTTTTTCATTTGATTTTGAAACCAGCTAGGCATAAAGGATCCTCCTTAACTAAGATGGAATTTCAAAGAACTTAGTTATTGTTTTTTAAAAATAGGTATTTATAATGTATGCTATAATAGTTTGTCACGTTCTTGTAAAAAGGAGGAAGTGAGATGAAGGAAGAGGAGCTACAGTTATTAGTTGAAAAAATATCATTGATGTTTTTTCAAAAACCATTTCGCCATCAAGCTACCTTTAATGTAAGATTAAAAACAACTGGTGGAAGGTACTTGTTACATTCGCATAATATTGAACTGAATAAGAGATATTATGAACAATTAGGTTTAGAGGAATTAATCGGGATTATTAAGCATGAATTATGCCATTATCATCTTCATTTAGAAAAGAAAGGGTACAAACACCAAGACCAAGAGTTTAAAAAATTAATGAAACAGGTGGGTGCTCCTCGATTCTGTCAACGACTTCCTGAAAGACCTAATACCAATCGTAGTCAAAAACTCTACATATACTCTTGTTCTGGTTGTTCGCTAGTATTTAAACGTAGAAGAGCTGTTAACATACAAAAATATGTTTGTGGAAAATGTAAGGGTAAACTAAAAAAAATATCAGTGTTGACAACAGAATAGAATTTTTGTTAGAATCACATTCTATTGTTCTAACAATGACTTATAGCCTTTTGATTTGAAAAGGATGATTTTTACTCCTTGACTTTCTTTTAAGTCGTTTTTATAATATAAAGAGTCGAAAGCAGACAACTTGTTGGTAACTAGACTTGTTTTATAAATACCATACTATTATTCCGCAGTAGCTCAGTGGTAGAGCATTCGGCTGTTAACCGAACGGTCGTAGGTTCGAGTCCTACCTGCGGAGCCATTATGGGGAAGTACTCAAGAGGCTGAAGAGGCGCCCCTGCTAAGGGTGTAGGTCGGGTAACCGGCGCGAGGGTTCAAATCCCTCCTTCTCCGCCATAAAAATTAGGCCCATTGGTCAAGCGGTTAAGACACCGCCCTTTCACGGCGGTAACACGGGTTCGAATCCCGTATGGGTCATCCAGTAACGACTCTATAGTTTACTATTGAGTCGTTATCTTTTCTATAAGATTAAATAAATAATGGTCCCGTGGTGTAGCGGTTAACATGCCTGCCTGTCACGCAGGAGATCGCGGGTTCGATTCCCGTCGGGACCGCCATTAAAATTATTAATGGGCTATAGCCAAGCGGTAAGGCATCGCACTTTGACTGCGACATGCGTTGGTTCAAATCCAGCTAGCCCAGCCATTTTTACGAGCCATTAGCTCAGTCGGTAGAGCATCTGACTTTTAATCAGAGGGTCGAAGGTTCGAGTCCTTCATGGCTCACCAAGTTTTTTTTACGACTTATTACGACAGTAAAAAAACCAAGTATAGTGTATTAAGTAAAACAACTTTCCATATGCGGGTGTGGCGGAATTGGCAGACGCACCAGACTTAGGATCTGGCGCCGCAAGGCGTGGGGGTTCGACTCCCTTCACCCGCATCAAGCACATCAATTCAGTGTGAATGTCAGTTATTAACACTTGAATAAAATGTAATCATTTGTTATCATTAATGATGTTATAATTTTATAAAATGCGGTCGTGGCGGAATGGCAGACGCGCTAGGTTGAGGGCCTAGTGGGGGCAACCCCGTGGAGGTTCAAGTCCTCTCGGCCGCACCAAAAAATATAAAATTAACTGTTGACATCAACTTGTTAAAATGATATTATGATTAAGTTGCTTTTTGAAACACGCGCCCGTAGCTCAATTGGATAGAGCGTCTGACTACGGATCAGAAGGTTATGGGTTCGACTCCTTTCGGGCGCGCCATATAGAACGGGAAGTAGCTCAGCTTGGTAGAGCACTTGGTTTGGGACCAAGGGGTCGCAGGTTCGAATCCTGTCTTCCCGACCAGTAGAATATTATAAAAAATATGCGGGTGTAGTTTAATGGTAAAACCTCAGCCTTCCAAGCTGATGTCGTGAGTTCGATTCTCCTCACCCGCTCCAAAATTGTTCTTTGAAAACTAAACAACCAAACATTAACAAAGGTAAGGCTTCTATTATAGAAGTTTTAAAAAAAGCCAGAGTAAACTTTATGAGCTAAATCATCTCTTTTTTGGAGAGTTTGATCCTGGCTCAGGACGAACGC
>DASQIV010000562.1:0-2703 GCA_035631415.1 Pseudoneobacillus sp.
AACGATTTAAACACGTCTGTTACAGTTGGGATTTTGGCTCCGAAATCTTTATTTTAATAGGTTCTGGTTATTCACGTGCTGCAGTAGAATCAGAGGTTCAAAGGTTAGTACAGGAAAGCCTACAACCTAACCCATATATTACAGGGGTAAAAGGGTTTAATATAAATTTTGATAACGAATCCTTAACTGTAGATTTTATATTAGAAACCATTTTCGGTGAAACGGAGGTGAGTAGACTTGCTTACTAAAGAGGAGATTCAAGAAAAAATGTTTTCCGTAATGATGGGTGATTATGATAAGTCGGAAGGCAGCTTTATGCATGATGCTACAATCGGAGTTTCTCAGGGACTTGAAGATGCTTATATCGAAATAGACTTATTAAACAAAAATATTTCGCTCCCTGAAGCAACTGGTGATGCTTTAACGGAACTATGTTTCCAAAATGGAACAATTCGTAAAGATGGAGAATCAGATGAACAGTTAAGGGAAAGACATCGCCAAAAAGTTATTACTCCTTCCCAAGACGGAAATGCAGCTCAGTATAAAGAGTGGGCCGATAGTTTTGGAGGAATAGGGGCAACTAAAATATTCCCCATGTGGAATGGTGGTAACACAGTAAAGGTGGCTATAACTAACTCACTGTACCAAGTCGCAGAACCTACGTTAGTGAATGCGTTTCAAAATTATATGGATCCTGGCATTACGGGTTTAGGCAATGGTGTAGCTCCAATTGGCGTCAAAGTAACGGTTACAGGTGGTATTAAAAAAGAAATCAACATAACAGGTAACGTAGTATTAGCTGAGGGATACACGGAACCTGAGGGTGTTGCTGAAGCTATTAGTGAGTACCTAGCAAGTATTGCTTACGTTAAAGATAGCGTTAGTTACATGAGGACAGCTGTAGCAATTCTAGACACTCCAAGTATTATCGATATGAATAGTTTTACCATTAACGGATGGAATGTCGACGTTACTTTAATTGATGATGAAATCCCAATTCTAAATAGCATCAACTTAACAGTGGTGAGCCAATGATTGATTATATCAAATACACCATTGATGGTAATACTTATGAATTAATTAATAACGGTGACGGCACTTGGTCCAGAAATGTTAATGCTCCGGTTGTAGCGGGACATTATAATTTATTACTGGAAATTGGACAAGGTGGCATAAAGACTTATATTGATAGCACCGACCCACGTTATTCTTTTTATCTTGATGTAATAGGTGAGATTGAAAGAAAGTTTGATTTAATAAAAGGATTTCCGGAATATCTTCAAAACTCTTTGGTTTTTAAGGATTTATTTAATGCGGAGGATATGGAGTTAGATCTTCTTTTTAATGAAATTAAAAATACTTCTCTTGATATTTTTATAAGAACAGCCAGTATTGAAAAAGTAACTGAACTTGAAAACTTTTTTAAGTTTAAGGGACTTGGAAATTTAGAACAAAGAAGAACCTTTTTATTATCACTTTTTCAAAAAGGTAGAAAGTTAAATGAAGGCCTTATTAAAGAAACAGTAGACACCATCACAGGAAGTGACTGCACGGTAACTTTTTTTGGGGCAGATGAAATGCAAAATCCACAGCCAGGATTTGCTGTATTACAAGTACAGGTTTTCAGTCCAGATAACAATAAGGATTACCGGTATGAAGATATTTTTAGAGCATTGAAACCACTCGTTCCTGTTCATATAAAATTGATAGTCCAAAAGTACTTCTCTACATGGAAAGATGTTATGTTGAACTATTCAGATTGGACTGCAGTAAATTCTATGGGAACATGGCAGGATGTCAAAAATTATATACCGCCACAGTAGGAGGTATTTCATTGGCTGTAAAAATCACAGATGTAAAAATTTCAACAAATTATAACTGGCAAAATATAAAGGATGCAGCTGATTGGAATGCAGTTAAAAATACGAATGCAAACTGGCAGCAACCCATACAAACTACAAATGTTGGCCAACAAATATTTATCGAGGTTGAAGTTATTGAAAATAACTGGCTAAGTATCAAGCAATTATTTAGTAGTTGGCAAGATATAAAAAATGGCTTTACCAATTGGTTAGGCTTAAAGAACTGGTAGAAAGAAGGTGGCAATTTGGCTGTTAATACTGTAGAAGTACAAATCAACGGAGCTTGGGTTACATTAACAAAAAATGTCTCAACGGGAAAATATGAGGGCACCATTGCAGCTCCGAATATTACGAGTTTCAATGTGAATGCCGGTCATTATTACCCGGTAGTTGCTAAGGCAACAGACCTTGCGGGGAATGTAACAAGCGTAAATGACGCTCATGCTACTTTGGGCAGTAAGTTGAAGTTATGTGTAAAGGAAATAACGAAGCCTACAATTGCGTTTACTGCTCCTGCAAGTGGTGGATTTGTAATTACAAATACTCCTGCCATATCCTTTCAGTTGAGGGATGAAGCGAATGGATCTGGTATTAAAATTAGTACCATTCAATTAAAAATTGATGGAGGAGCAGCAATAACAAACACATCGCCTGGTATGGTAGTAACAACAGTAGCTGGTGGATATGATTGCACTTATACCCCTCAATCGGCTTTGAGCGACGGTAGTCATACGATAACCGTAGATATTCAAGATAATGATGGTAATGCAGCAACTCAAGCAAATAGAACATTTAAGATTGATACGGTGCCTCCAACATTGAATATCACAAGTCCAGCAGA
>DASQIV010000563.1:0-6699 GCA_035631415.1 Pseudoneobacillus sp.
GGGGATGGCAGTTTTGTTTTGCCAACGGTTGGAGGTTATATCTCCAGTAATATGGGGTATCGTTGGAATAAGATGCATAAAGGAATAGATATTGCTAGACCAAGCAACCGCACAATTAAAACAGTTGATAATGGGGTAGTCGTATTTGCTGGATGGGATGGCGGTTATGGAAATAAAATTATCGTCGACCATCAAAATGGATATCGTACGGTATACGCGCATTTATCCTCTATTGAGGTTAATGTCGGTCAAACGGTTCCTAAGGGCTCTCAAATAGGCGTAATGGGATCGACGGGTGATTCAACTGGTACACACTTGCATTTTGAAGTCTATCGGAATGGTGCATTAGTAAATCCTCTCAAATACTTGAGATAATATATTGAATAGTAGAGTCTCTAGACCCTTTCTAGAGACTCTTTTTATTGCTAAAGAATTTATAGATAATTATATTGTGAATGACTCTGAACGAATTTATCGTAATCCAGCTCCAGCAGGGAAGAAAGTACTTCATTTCTTCCTACCTAGCCCCTCGAGTGAAAAATTAACTACCATTTTTCCTTGGTCAAATAACCTCTAAACCATGAAGTCAAAAAACGGACTTCATGGTTTAGAGAACATTTGCTTGTCGGGGCTTTACAAGGCGCTTCCGCATTTTGTTATTGCTCGTAGATGAATTCAATTTAGAGAAATGGTAAAGTAATGTTAAGTGATTTTTTTTTAGAAATGAAATAACAAATGAGATTAATTTTAGGGGGAACATACGTGAAGAAGATTTTAGTTGTAGACGATGAGAAACCCATTGCAGATATATTACAATTTAACTTAAAAAAAGAGGGCTATGACGTTATTTGTGCCTATGATGGTAATGAAGCCCTGAGAAAGGTTGAAGAAATACAACCGGATCTTATTCTTTTAGATATTATGCTTCCGCAACGCGATGGAATGGAAGTATGTCGTGAAGTAAGAAAAAAATATGAAATACCGATTATTATGTTAACGGCTAAGGACTCTGAAATTGATAAGGTATTGGGTCTTGAATTGGGAGCAGATGATTATGTAACGAAACCGTTTAGTACGAGAGAATTAATTGCTAGGGTAAAAGCAAATTTGCGCCGTCACCAACAAGTTGTTTCTGCTGCTGACATGGAAGAGGAAACCAATGAGATTTCGATTGGCTCATTAACCATTCATCCAGATGCATATGTTGTTTCTAAACGAGGAGAAATGATTGAATTAACACACCGTGAATTTGAGCTACTTCATTATCTCGCAAAGCACATCGGTCAAGTCATGACGAGAGAGCATTTACTACAGACTGTTTGGGGCTATGATTACTACGGAGATGTTAGAACGGTTGATGTAACCGTAAGAAGACTTCGTGAGAAAATTGAAGATAGTCCAAGTCATCCAACTTGGATTGTTACTCGTAGGGGAGTAGGATACTACTTACGGAATCCTGAACAGGAGTAAGATTTTTAAATGAAAAAAGTTGGTTTTTTTAAGTCCATACATTTAAAGTTTGTATTAATTTATGTGTTACTCATTTTAATTGCTATGCAAATAATTGGTGTCTATTTTGTAAGGCAATTGGAAGATACGCTCTTAACCAATACCATTCACTCTTTTAATGAAAGAGTCGACTTATTAGCCTATGACATAGAAGAAGAAATGGTAAAGGAACGAGGAAAAGATGATTTAACTAAAGAAGACGCAATAAAGAATATCCTCATAGATTATCGTGCTGGGGATATTTCTGAAATACGTGTCATTGACGGTAGAACATTGAAAATTATAGGAACATCTGATCAAGATAATCAAGGGATCGTTGGACAAAGAACGACAGAATTAATTGTGAAACGATCCATCGCATTAGAAGCAGAAGATAGCGAAATACTCATTGATCCTAAAAGAGGATATCGCACATGGGTTTTAGCAAGACCAATTAAGTCAAATCGCGAAGTAATTGGATCGATCTACTTAGTAGCAAAGATTGAAAATGTGTTTACCCAAATGAAGACCATTAATAATATCCTGGCAACAGGGACTGCCATTGCGTTAGTGATTACTGCTATTTTAGGGGTTTTACTGGCGCAAACCATTACTAGACCTATTTCTGATATGAAAAAACAAGCACTTGCAATGGCGAAGGGGAATTTTTCGCGAAAGGTAAAAGTTTATGGATACGATGAAATTGGCCAGCTTGCTATTACCTTTAACAATTTAACAAAAAAGTTGCAAGAGGCTCAAGCGACAACTGAGGGAGAGCGAAGAAAGCTTTCATCTGTTCTTTCTTATATGACGGATGGCGTTATAGCTACAGATCGTAAAGGTCGAGTTATCTTGATTAATGAGCCAGCTGCTAAACTGCTTTCTGTTTCACGTGAAACAGTTCTTTCTCAATCCATTGTTTCTCTATTAGGCCTGGAAGATAACTATTCGTTCGAGGACCTATTGGAAGAACAGGATTCTGTCATTCTCGATTATAGTACAAAACATAAACATTATATCCTTAGAGCTAATTTTTCTGTTATTCAAAAGGAAACTGGATTTGTCAATGGATTAATTACCGTCTTGCATGATATTACAGAGCAAGAAAAAGTTGATATGGAACGTAGAGAGTTCGTTGCCAATGTATCCCACGAACTTAGAACCCCTTTAACGACTATGAGAAGTTATTTAGAGGCATTAGCAGATGGGGCTTGGCAAGATCAAGAAATTGCTCCGAAGTTTCTTGAAGTAACACAGACAGAAACAGAGCGGATGATACGATTAGTAACAGATCTTTTGCAGCTTTCGAAAATGGATAGTAAAGATTATCGACTATCTAAAGAGTGGGTTAATTTTATTCCATATTTCCACCGCATCATCGACCGTTTTGAACTAACGAAGGAACAAAATGTTCTTTTTAATCGAAATTTACCAGATTATCCTGTCTTCGTAGAAATTGATGAAGATAAGATGACTCAAGTTTTGGATAATATCATTTCTAATGCATTGAAGTACTCGCCCGAAGGAGGACAAGTTACCTTCTCGCTAGAAGAAAAAACAGACGAAATTGTTGTAAGCATCTCTGATAAGGGGATGGGTATTCCAAAAGAAAATCTCGAAACTATCTTTGAACGATTTTACCGGGTGGACAAGGCAAGATCTAGAGAGCTTGGGGGTACTGGGCTAGGACTTGCTATTGCCAAAGAAATGGTGAATGCACATGGTGGGGATATATGGGCGTTGAGTGAGGAAGGAAAAGGTACAACGATTTCGTTCAGTCTCCCTTACGAACGTTCCGAAGAGGATGATTGGTCATGACGTATGAAAATATTAAATCGACAATATTAACTTTCCTTGTATTAGGCAGTTTTTTTCTAACCTGGAATCTTTGGACCTATCAACCGAATTATGAACTTATGGAAAACACTAACTATGTTCAGGAAGTATCGATAGGTGAGAAAAAAGATATAAAAAAGGTAGTAAAACCAGATCAAGTTATATTCCATTATCAGAACTCTCATTATGGAACAATGAGTACAATAGAAATTGATAAAATGATTCGAGAAATAAGCGAGTGGAATATCTATGACCTTAAAAATTATACAAATAAGGTGGAAGATTTTAATCGCACCCTCCATGGTGAAGGGAACGTAGAAATTTTATTTCCCGAGAAAGTTCCTGTTAGTATCTATAAAAATGTTTTAGATTTTGAAAATAAGTCGTTACCAAGATTTAGTTTCGATCGAATTGTGATTAATATGGATAATATTCAAAAAGAGACAGGGACCATTTATTTTGTTTCTTATGATGAGAAGAAAGTCTTTATTAGCCATGTAAGCAGTACCGATCTAACTAACTTTAATCAAACCTTTTTTAAGACTTCGTATAGGTTTCCAAAATACTTTTTATATCAACCAACAAAGGATCTCGACTTATTTCTCCCCGAGAATGTGACGGTCATGATGAAATATAAGTATTATCCTGATTATTTGGATTCAGACAAATTCAAAGAAGCTCTCTTTACTGACCCAAGCTTTGTGCAAAAGTCATTTATACCAGAGGGTGAGGAATTTGGTGAGGAATATACGAATGGATCTAGTAAGATGAATATTTACAAAAATAAGAATTTGCTTTTTTATGTAAATCCAATAGAGGAAAGTGAACTTGTTGGTAACTCAAGTGAGATTTTACAAAAAGGCATTGAATTTATTAATGAACATGCAGGGTGGACAGATCCATATCGGTTTGTAGGGATGGATGCGATCAATCAAAAAGTGACGTTCCGACTATATAGTTCGGACGGCTATCCTGTGTTTAATGAAAACGGTATGTCTGAAATTATTGAGGTTTGGGGTAAGAATGAAATCAATAAATATTTACGTCCAAACTTTACTTTAGATTTACCATTACGTTCTGAAATGTCAGAGATTCCAACTCCTTCTGGAAGAGAAATCATTGAATTTCTAAAAAATCAAAAAGGCATTAAACCTGAGTATCTATCAGACTTAAGGTTAGGCTATCACATGGAAAAAGATCCAAAAGAACCCAAGCTTATTGTCCTAGAACCATCCTGGTTTTATCGGTATAATGGTACGTGGGCACAAATACGCTTGGATGTTGTAAAGGGGGAGCGTAATGGATTGGAGTAAAATTAAAACCATATTCATTATTTCATTCCTCATTCTTGATCTTTATTTAATGTATCAGTTTTTGTTAATACGTGATGCCAATAAGTATAAGTATGTCTCTGAGGTCTCCTTAGAGTATAAGTTAAAAACGGATGAAATTACGTTTGGTGAATTACCAAAAATGAATTCAACTGATATGTATTTAACTGCAAAACCAAAGGAGTTTAATGATAAGGATATAGAGAAATTAAAAGATCAGTCCACTACGGTTATTGAAAAAACAATGCTTCATAGCGTATTAGATAAACCAGTTTCATTAAATCATAACTTTGATGCGGCGGAGGCACAAAATTTTGTAAAGACCTCCATTCTCTTTGGGGAACAGTATGGCTTTTGGGAAATGGACGAAGATTCGAGGACCATTACCTTTTATCAAGAGTTCGATAATAAGATGTTTTATGAAAATATTAGTGGAAAAGTTATTCTTTTTTTAAATGATAAACTTGAAATTACCTCTTACGAGCAAACTTATTTAGACGAAATTGATAATCTCACAGAAAAAGAGGAGATATTGTCGCCGATAAAAGGAATTGAAACCCTTTATCAAAAAGGCCTGTTAAAACCTAAAAGTAAAATCACAAGTGTAGAGCTAGGTTATTCAACACTTGTACAATTGGCCGCTTCGCAAGTATTAACACCTACATGGCATATTGTTGTTGAAGATAAAGATCATCTATATGTAAATGCTTTTGAAGGGCAAATCATTCAGTTTAATAAAGATGAAAATAATAAAGTGGAGTGAAAAAACATGTCTTTGAAGATGAGTGTTCTTGCTAGCGGAAGTACGGGGAATGCGATTTATATAGAAGCGGAAGAACAGTCATTTCTAATAGATGCAGGATTAAGTGGTAAGCAAATGGAAGGTCTATTTAAACAAATTGATCGAAAAATAGATGATTTATCGGCTATTTTTGTGACTCATGAACATAGTGACCATATAAAAGGAATTGGTGTTTTAGCAAGGAAATACCAAATTCCTGTCTATGCAAATGAAAAAACATGGAAGTCAATGGATCCTCTTATTGGAGAGGTAGCGTTGGATCAGAAGTTTGTTTTTAAAATGGAATCTGTCCAAACATTCGGGTCAGTGGATGTGGAATCATTCGGTGTTTCTCACGACGCGGTTGAACCAATGTTCTATGTTTTTCATCATGGTGGAAAAAAAATTGTACTGATTACGGATACAGGTTATGTTAGTGAACGAATGAAGAAAACGATCGAGAATGCTGATGCTTACGTTTTTGAAAGTAACCATGACGTACAGATGTTAAGAATGGGACGATATCCATGGAATATTAAACGGAGGATATTGAGTGATGTAGGACATGTATCGAATGAAGATGCAGCCCTTGCGATGAGTGAGGTTATTGGTAACCAAACGAAAAGTATCTATTTAGCGCACTTAAGCTTAGATAATAATATGAAAGAATTAGCACGAATGTCTGTTACGCAAACACTAGAAAGTACAGGCATTATTGTGGGTGATACATTCCAGCTTTATGATACAGATCCTAAAACCCCAACCAAGTTAGTGGCAGTATAAAAAGAATATACAGATGAATGTGAAGAGGAGTAGATGAAATCTATTCCTCTTTTATCTTTTTAGAATTCTAGTATTGGGAATAATAATAATGAAGATCTATAAAATTTTACATATCAAATGGACGGTGCTTATTTTTAGAAAATAACAGAAGAATGAGTATAATTATGGGTATATAGGCAAAATAATTTTTAGCAATTCAACGGATAGAAAGGACTGGTGACAATTGGGTTATTACGATCAAGATTATGAAAATCGTTATAAGCAAAAGGGGAATAGAGGAAGTGTTTTCATAGCAAGTCTGGTCGGAGCGATTTTAGGTGCTATTTTAGTTATTATTGCAATTCCTACCTTATCTAACTTTGATGTCTTACCATATACTGTCCAACCAAACGATAATTTAGAAGAAGAGGCCAATGAAGAAGCGCCATTAACTGTAGCCAAAACCATTAATGTGGATATAGGTACACAAATTACAAAGGC
>DASQIV010000564.1:0-2786 GCA_035631415.1 Pseudoneobacillus sp.
AGGGGATCTGAGGGCCGGTTGGGCCATGGATAAACAATTTTTAGTTCCTGAAATGCTTGGCAAGCTGCCATCTGAACTAAATTCCTTACAATCGTTCCAATCAAAAAAAGGGAGAGGATTGATTGCTAAAGGGAAAGGGCAAATCATATCCATTCATTATATGAACCAAAAATTAGTGACAAGTACGGAACAGATGACCATGTCTGGGGAATTGAACCTATACGTAGGCAAATTTCAATATTCTAATCAAGATGATATCCTTTTTGTATCCAATAAAGAACAGAATGTTTCCATAATGTATCAAATGGATAACAGTTTTACAAAGCCTTATCCAATTAAAGGAATCCGCATAAACTCTGATAAACAGTTACTTGTAGGCGATTGGAATGGAGACGGTAGGAGTGATTTAATCGTGTATTCCGCAGAAACTGGTGTCTGGCGAGAGTACGAGAACGAAGGGAACGGTAAATTTCATCCTTTGGACAATGACTTTGGTCCATGGGCACAAGGAACAGGGAGAATGGGATTCGTTGCCGACTTTGATGGAAATGGAAAAACTGACATCGGATCATATGATAAAACAAAGCATAATCTTGACATAGCACTATCATTTCGAGGCGATACACCATAATGTTGAAAGGAAGAAATTATGCACCAATACTTCATAGTCCTTGCTGACTTATTTCAAGTTATTATTTTTACAGTTAGTATCTATCAGATTATTATTAGTTTGGCCGGTTTTAAGAAAAACGTGGAGATAGGGGCAAAACATGCACCGAAAAAATCATTCGCCATCCTTATAGCCGCACACAACGAGGAGAAAGTCATTGCTCCTCTCCTCGAGAACCTTAGCAATTTGGAATATCCTAAAGAATTGTACGAAGTCTTCGTTATTTGTGATAACTGTAAAGACAACACCGCAATGATAGCCAAAAGGCATGGAGTCCACACTTTGGAAAGGTTTGATGAATTCCGAAGAGGTAAAGGATTTGCATTGGAATGGATGTTTGAGCAGCTATGGCAACTTGAGAGGCAGTTTGATGCAGTTGTCGTGTTTGATGCGGATAATTTGGTCAGCCAAAACTTTCTGTTCGAAATGAATAATAAGCTGATGGATGGTCACCGTGTCATCCAAAGCTATTTGGAAACGAAAAATCCTTACGATTCATGGGTAACTCTCTCGTATGCTATTACCTATTGGTTTATTAATCGGATGTGGCAGCAAGCCAGGCATAATTGGGGCATGGCGAGCACACTAGCCGGAACAGGTATGTGCTTTGAGTCAAGTTTACTAAAGGAGATGGGCTGGAATGCAACTTCTCTTACGGAAGATGTAGAATTCACAGCTCGTTGCATTGCTAATGAAATCTACCCAACGTGGGCGAATAAAGCGGTTGTTTATGACGAGAAACCTATCACACTAATCAGCTCCATTAGGCAGCGGGTGCGCTGGATGAGGGGGCATACTGATTGCGCTAGAAGATATATGAAGCCTCTTTTGTTTCAAGCCATTAGAACACGCAGGTTTGCTCAATTTGATGCTGTTATGTACTTGTTTCAGCCTATTCGGTTCCTGTTTGTTGCAGCGGTGTGGGTCATGTCATACTTACAGCTAGCAACTCCCTTATATACCCAGTTGGCATTGTTGAAAATGGTTCCAGATTGGGCATGGCTTGCCCTCAATGCAGCATTATTTTTGCAATTCCCATTAGTTATGCTGTTTGAGAAAAGACCTTGGAAGGCATATCTAGGACTAATTTTATTCCCTGTGTTCCAATTTACTTGGTTTCCTATTACCCTAATCGGATTGTTAACAAGCAAGAATAAATCCTGGAATCATACGATCCACACCCGTTCTATTCGATATGAAGATATGAACAGTTAGAAAGGGGTTACCTTATAATAGGCACAGTCTACTGTAAAGGAGGTAATTATGAAAACATTTCTTATCATCAGCCAACTAGTTTATTTGCTTTGTATCATTCCTTGGCTTCCAATTTGGGGATTGTCGTTTATGAGTTTTGACAATGGTATAGCCCTTGGTAACGTTACTTTTGTCTCAGCCATCGGATTATATCCCATAGCAGTAATCATCTGTTCAATCTTCGCATGGCTTCTTCGTATCCGTAAAATGGGTATTGCAATCATCCTTAATTTGATTCCGATGTTATGGATTGTCAGTATTGGATTGCTACTAGTATTTTTCTAATTTTTGCTAGTAAGACTGTTATGTTGAGCAAAATCATAAGTAAGTGCCATTTTTTTATTTTTGCATAGCTCTATTTAAGTAAAAAACACTGCAACTCCTTTAGTACAAAGGGATGCAGTGTTTTTTATAAAAATGAAATTTGCTAAGCGATTCTATTACATTCTTTAGGAGGTTAGGCCCTCGTCGAATATAACAACAGCTTATTTTTTTGATGCAAGAAACATGTTTAAGGGTTAAAAACAATAATTTTTATTTAGTCTAAAATGGTGACCTTTAATTTTTTTACTCCAAAATTGATTGCCCTTTTTTTAGAAGGAATAAAGATATCAATTCGTTTTCCTTTGATGGCTCCACCAATATCTGCAGCGATTGCATTACCAAAGCCTTCTACATGAACTTTACTGCCAAGAGGTATAACCGTTGGATCGACTGCTATGACCTTTGTATTTGGGTTTGCTTTAAGGTTAATTCCAGTTTTGGTAATTCCTGAACATCCAGTGCATGAAGCAGTATACGCTGTAGCTTTTACTGTAATTTCCCTTTGAGTTTTTTTACTTGTTGATCTAGTTTTTACAGC
>DASQIV010000565.1:0-2483 GCA_035631415.1 Pseudoneobacillus sp.
GGTAACCGGAACATTCGATGTTAGAGAAGAAAGAAAAGTGGCTTCGATTGAAAATGGATACAAAACATATAATAGCTTAGTAGAAGTTTTAGAAGACAAATCTGTTGATCTCGTACTTATTGCCACTCCTAATGATGTGCATAAAGAGATCGCGATTGCAGCTCTTAACGCTAAGAAGCATGTTATCTGTGAAAAACCTGTTACGATATATAGTAATGAATTGTTAGAAATTATGGATGCTGCAGAAGAAAATGATCGGAAATTTATTGTTCATCAAAACCGAAGATGGGACGAAGATTTCTTAACCATAAAAAAGGTCTATGATGAAAATCTCATTGGAAGCGTCTTTCACATTGAATCCCGAGTACAAGGTGCAAATGGTATACCTGGAGATTGGCGTCATTTAAAAGCTCAAGGTGGCGGAATGCTACTGGACTGGGGTGTCCATTTATTAGATCAATTGCTCTTTATGGTAGACAGTAAAATAAAGAGTGTTTATTCTAATTTAAGCTTTGTTTTAGGAGACGAAGTCGATGACGGTTTTCAATCCATTATCACTTTTGAAAATGGAATTACTGCTCTAGTTGAAGTAGGAACTACAAATTTCATTCAATTGCCTAGATGGTATGTAAAAGGAACTGAAGGAACAACGGTTGTAAATGATTGGAGCTTGGATGGGAAAATGGTTACACAAAATTTAGGTGTAGATGTGGAAGCGCCTAAACCAATTAAAGCAGGTCAAGGCTTAACGAAAACAATGGCACCTCCATCTGAAAAAGCAACAAGCACATCAGCATTGCCTGCAGTTGAAAAAACAATGGAAAGCTTCTATGATAATGTCGTTTCAGTTATTGAAGATAAAGCTGAACCGATTGTTAAAAACGAGGAAGTTTTACGTGTACTAAAATTGATTGAAACAATTTTTAAAGCTGCTGAAACAAACGAAGTCATGAAGGATTTTGAAAAATAATCGTTCACTTAAATCCCCATTCTTAACAGAATGGGGGTGTTTTTTTGTTTTTATCACTGTTTGGATTTTTATGGTAAAATCAGTCTCGTAGATTAGATATAAGGGGGAAAATTCATGAGAATAGGTTTGGCACAAACAAGGTTTCCGCATTCGCTAAAAGAAGGAACGGAAATAGTAAAACAGATGATGATTCAAGCAAGTAACCAAGAGTGTGAAATCGTTTGTTTCCCAGAGTCGATTATTCCTGGTTTACGTGGTGTGGGTTATCAAGTAGAGGAATATGACCATGGAAAAGTGAAGGCAGCAATAGATGAGATTTGTGCTTCGGCAAAGGAAAACCAGCTAGCAGTGATTTTACCAACCGAGTGGCAGGATGAATTAGGGTTACATTTGGTTGCCTTTGTGATAAACGAAAACGGTGAAGTATTGGGGTATCAAACGAAAAATCAGATAGATCCTGGGGAAGATTTTTATGGGTACCAGCCTGGAGAAGGAAGACATATTTTTGAGATACATAATGTTAAATTTGGAATTGTCATTTGTCATGAAGGCTGGAGATATCCAGAGACAGTAAGATGGGCAGCTTTACGCGAGGCGAGTATAGTGTTTCATCCACAGTTCACTGATCAGGTGGAAAATCCTGACTTTTTTAATGGAGCAATGGTAGGTAGAAGCTTAGAAAATAATATCTATTTTGCTAGTGTTAATTATGCACTTGAAAATCAGGAAACTATGACAAGTCTAATATCCCCTTTAGGAGAACGGTTAAAAACCGCGGGTAGTAATGTAGAGGAATTATTGGTTTACGATATTGATCCACAACAGGCAAGTCGTTTACTAGCAAGCAGGTTTAGACCGAATTTATTATAAGGATTTAACATATCAGTACATGTTGTATACATAGATGTTATATTTCATATTTAGTCGTTAAATCTTAAGAGTCTTATTTTAAAAAGATAAGGGAATTTTGCTATGATAAAAAGAAAGACAAGGCTAAAGGAGTAATGAAGAGTGGCACAAGGTAAAACAAATGCGATGCGGATCTTAGATTCAAAGAAGATTTCCTATCAACTAATGACATATGACAATGAGGATGGAAAAATTGATGGTGTTTCAGTAGCAGGGAAAATTGGTAGAGATCCACGGGTGGTTTACAAAACACTTGTAGCACAGGGAAATAGCAAGGGAATATTTGTTTTTATCATTCCGGTTGAAGCGGAATTAGACCTTAAAAAGGCAGCCAAGGCAGCTGGGGAAAAGAAGATTGAAATGATTCCAGTAAAGGATATTCAAAAATGGACAGGTTATATAAGAGGCGGTTGTTCCCCGGTTGGAATGAAAAAATCCTATGCCACATACATAGACCGTAGTGCTAACGAGCTGGATACCCTTGTGGTGAGTGGTGGGAAAATTGGAATACAACTAGAGTTAACCGTGCAAGATCTCCAGCAAGTAACAGCTGCATATATGGTTGATCTTGCTAAAGATGTTTAATTTTTAAGGCAGATTCTAT
>DASQIV010000566.1:0-3128 GCA_035631415.1 Pseudoneobacillus sp.
ATCTTTTTATTAAAAAATCAACCAAAAGTTCGGCCCGTAATTTCCCTTTTTCTGTTAATCCATTTTCTTTATCATAATAAGGCTTTTCGGCGTGACGGAAGATAACGATTCGTGATGGTCCATACAAGTCTGTTCACTCCCCTACCTTAGAATAACTTATAGTATGTTCAGGAAATGTGATTGCTACTGTCTTATATGGTTGTTCAGTTTTAGGTTATAATACCCTTTCTAGCTGGATATCTAATGGCTCCCTAGCTAAAATTTCATCATTTATTTCCTCCGCGTAGATACAACCAACACTTCGATAAAAATGCTGTGTTTCTTCAGAAGGGTGTGCAGCTATGTAAAGCTTTTTTGCCCCTTTTTGTTCCGCCTTTTCACAACATAATTGGAACAATTGTTTTCCAATACCAAAATTTCTATATTCATTTGATACATGAATATAAGGAAGTTCTAGATATTGTTTTTCTGTGCCAAAAAATTCACCTTCAACATTGGCAAAACCAATGAGGTGTTCACTATGAAAAGCACCTATGACAATTCCCCCAATTTGGACACATTGCTGTAAAGATTGTACTATCTCTCGCTTTTTCACATCATCCCATTCCTCAACAAAGTAGTCACGTTTGAGTCTGTACTTATCGTTATCTTTATACAAAACCATATTTGTCTCTTGGTAACGGTTAAAATTGGTTAGTAAACTAGGGTGTAAATCGTCTAATAATAATTCCTTGTATAGAATCTTCATTATGACTTCCTCTTAAACTATTTATTTTTTTTAATAATCTCGCCTACTCTTTTAGCTGAATATTTAGTAAGAGAATAGATGGTGTTCGTATCTTCAAGATTCATAATCGTTCCTGAATTCTCACTTATCCAAAGGTAGTATGTGTTCTTGCCCACTTCTATTTTATATTCAGGATCAGCCATATCAACCACTCCTGGCTGTTTTTTTGCACTATCAATGCCGTTTCGAATTTGAATGATATCCTGTTTATCTTTAATGATCATCATAGAGTCTTTTCTAATATTTGAAAAACTCTCCATCTCATACAATTGAATTTTATCAATTTTTTCAAAAGAACAAGCAGAAAGAATGAATAAAGCAATTATCATTAATAAACATATTTTTTTCCTCATTAAACCACCCCTAACTGTTTTTACGGTAAGAGCTTGATGAGTTTCAACTTCTTTGGATTCAAAAGAAAAAGAGCTGTTCATTTCACAGCTCTTTTCCTTGATTATATTTTTTCAAAGGTTTTTAAATGGGATAACTTATGTGCTAGCAAATAGATGACAAAGTAAATCGGAAATGAATATAACATTTTCCAGCCTGTTAATACATAAAAACCAAGCCACCAAAAAAACGGTTCTCCAATAAGGCAAGAAAAGGCAGCAAAGAATAATCCCTTTTTCCAAGGAGAGATATGTGGTTTAAATTGAATAATCAACATGACAAGAACAGGAAAAATACAAAAGTCCCATGGACCATATGAAGGGATCGTAGGTATATTTTTCCCTGTATAATACCAAAGACCCCATACAGTTCCTAAAAAATCAAACCAACAAGAAATAATGACAACAAAAAAACCAGCTAATAAAAGTCTCCCTCTACTTTCCTTCTTATGCATCTTCAACCAGATAAGAATCGGGATAAACGTAAAACAACATGATAACCAAAAGTCCCAATGAAGGAAGGTCTCTTCTTTCCAAAAGTCAAAATAATCGGCGTTGGCATGACTAACTCGGTCGTAAAACTCTCCTATTTTTCGTATTTTTTCTTCATCTTGAATCGGTGGCTTTAGTTTTTCGAACATATAAATATTTTCCTCATTCACTAAGTTAGTTAATGCTATTTTTCTCTAATAGGACTTTTTTATTACGAACTTTTGAAATCACCACTTAGGGCCAATATGCATAAACATAACTATTGAAAAATATGGGAGGTTTTTTGTCATGTATTATGGATTAAGCCATTATCCATATCCTCCATATGGAATGTATCGACACCCCCAATATCCTCCGGTAGATATTTCGATCCTAAGCCATTCGGTCATTGCTTTTCAAAAAATAGCAAACGAATCAAGTAAAATACTTAAAAAGCTCGCAGAACCCCCATTCGCTCGTAGGTTAATGGTAGCAGCTCAAATGGGAAATAAACAGGAAGTAGATCGTTTAATAAAGTCGATTGGAAGTAGCACACCTGTTACGACAACCTTCACTCCTACAGGTGTTTTATTAACTATCCACGCTGAAGCTCAAGGCACACAATGCTGTACATTGACAATGTTCCTTAAATGGGGATATTGAATTGAAATCGTCCTTAATATGGGCGGTTTTTATTTTTGAGTTTGACTAGCTTCACACCATAAGACAGTTTGTTGGACATTTTCACTTGGTTTCTTCACAGTTTTGTCCATCATAGGTGTTATGATGGACATTTCCATCGATCCTAGCTGCTCCAATGTTCTAATGGTAAAACGGTTGAATTCTCTCAAGATCATCGATTAATTGTTGTACTTCACTTTGGGTCAAGCGCAAAGGCATTTGATCATAAAGTGTAATAATTTGCCCATCTTGTTCGTTTTCATGTTTTTTTAGATATTGATATAAATGATTTAATTGAGTTTTTCTAAGAGTGGACTCTGTTAAAAAATGCTTTACCTTTTGTAAGGAAAATTCATTCATCCCTGGATCGAATTCCCCCGAAATAATGTTACCCTCAATATGCATCCGATCACCCCAACGTTTTTTACAATGAGTTAATTGTTCCCTATTATGTAGCACTTCATTAATATTAAAATTACACTAAAGATATATAAAACTAGGGATATGTCTATGCATCAGGAAAAATAGACACATACACTATCTCGAAATTAAAAATTTTCGAGGAGGAATTAATTTGGAAAAGAAACCTTATGTAAGCCCTTCCGTTATGGCC
Source organism: Pseudoneobacillus sp. (assembly GCA_035631415.1). Lineage (GTDB taxonomy): Bacteria > Bacillota > Bacilli > Bacillales > Cytobacillaceae > Pseudoneobacillus. The sequence continues at coordinate 2,942 of DASQIV010000566.1, forward strand.
CCGCAACCAATGCCAGTAGCTCCGATTGCACAGCCAATGGCTCCGGCACCTGTTTTAGCACCACAAGTTATGCCTGCACCACAGCCATATGTAGCACCACAGGTATACGGAGGTTGTCCACCATATGGAAATCAACAAGAATGCTATTATCCGGTTTATCAGCCATGTTGTCCACCAATGCCGATAT
>DASQIV010000567.1:0-9251 GCA_035631415.1 Pseudoneobacillus sp.
ATAAAGAAAAAAGGAAAACAAAGAGATAGCAACTTTTCTATTAAAGATTAATCTCCTACTTATAATTCATATATTCAATTTACGTTAGTAAAAATCCCTTTTTCTTATTAGTTAACCTGCGTCGTTAGTGGAATAAGAAATAAATAATTATGCGAAATATAATAAAAAAATGTGCAAAGAGGGTTTTATATGAAAAAACTTGCGTTGCTGTCCATTATAAGTATATTGTTTCTCACAGCATTGGCGAAGCAGCAGGAAGTCGTCCCCTTTTTACGACTGATCGTGAACGGCTTGACAGAACATACTAATGTACCAGTTTTATTACCCACTTATTGGAGTAAACAACAAGGGAAATCAAAAAAGTATACGTCTGTTAAGGTGAAAGCTTATGAAAATGGGTTCATCATTTACTTTTTATCCACGGATAAGCCGTATTGGGAAAATGATGACGCATTATTTAAACGCCACGAATCGAACCATATTGGGGAATTAGCCGGTTTTGTTGGAAGTGTGAAACGCAGCGAGCGACCGAATGATTATGTTTTTTATAAAAAAAAAGAGGGCGTTAAATTATGGATCCAACCATAGATTAAATCTATAATTTATGCAAAGCGAGGACCGTGGACAATGCGTTTTGATGGTGATAACGGGGATGAGCCATATCAACAGGCAGATGATTTGTTTGACGCTATGAAGAAAGCGAATTGGCTAAAAAACAAACAAATTCACGAAGGAAGTATTGATATCCGAGGTACAAGAAGTAAAGCATATACAAATTTTGATTGGGAAACGGATGATGGATTTGTTTATCATTTTTACTATATAGGTCCGATTAAAGAAGCCGTAAAAATCGTTGACAATCTTAAATATGTTGAATAAATAATTTTAGGGTCTCTTATGGCTTTCTATAAGCTAGCTACATCACCTACCGTACAAGAAGCTTTCTCGTGCAGGGAAATCCAGGGTCAACGGGAATGTTATAAAACAAAATATTAATATCGGTTTCTCAATAAGATAAAATGCGGATAGTTATTCATGATGCTGAGCATGAACCCAAAAATAAAGCAAAGGACGATAACGCTAAAAAAGATGGAATCATCCTTTTTAGCGTTATCGTCCTTATTAAACTTCTTCAATTAACGGTTTTCGTTACTTTAAGTACATTCTGTCATAAAGTTTGCGCAAATAGATGTTGTTTGAATACGCAGTATCGTTGTACTGTGCATTTAATAAAGCTGTTTTTTATCTTTATTTTCAATAATAGTGCCCTATATAAACCGAAAGCCACCTGATGAAAGGTGGCTCTTTTACCTCTTACTCTTTTTTAGTTAATTATCTCCTATAATTTCAAATAACCAAGTAATCATTAGAAGAAAAGTTTAAAGACGGTCTTCAATTATAGCGCCCGAATGTTTAAATATCACTTTTTAAATACAAAAACATATGTCAGTCCATTAACCCCCTAGCAACCATAAACTTTGATTGCTAATTAAAACGTAAATAATAGATAATTATCGTTCGAAAATCATTCTCTCTACTTACATTATACTACTAATTATAAATTATTTATAGACTTCACTTCTTTAAGTTCCTGTCCTATACTGTTATATACAAATCTAAAAATATAAGAGGTGTATCAGTATGAATGACAAAAAAGATGTCTTAGACAATGGTCCTTTCTTTCATGGTACTAAAGCAGAACTAAAAATTGGTGATCTTTTAGAACCGCAACACTTATCAAATTACCAAGATAAAAAATCTAACTATATATATTTCACTGCAACATTAGATGCGGCTAAATGGGGTGCTGAATTAGCAACATCTAAATCAAAAGAAAGAATTTATATTGTAGAACCATTAGGTGATTTTGAAAACGATCCGAACTTAACTGACAAAAAATTTCCTGGAAACCCCACACGTTCTTATAGGTCTAAATCGCCTTTGAAAATAATAGCTGAATTAAGTTCATGGGAAAGACATTCCGATGAAGAAATAAATCATATGCTTACATCTTTAAAAAAGTTACGTGAACAAGGAAAAGCTGTAATATACGATTAATCTTCAACAACTATAAAGTCATGACTAAAAGAACCAAAAATCATTTTGTCTTTACAATTGGTTTTCTTTACAATGGAGAGCACCAAGACCCGCAAAAGTTAGACCTTGAGAGTTGCCCACCACCGACCCAATTTTCAAAAATCTGTACAAATTAAATCGAACTCCTCCCCTCAATCCTTGAGGGGCCCGCTCTTTCAACAAAAGATTGATGAAGAATTCAAATGATAAATATTTATATTGGGTTCAAGTGTTATGGAAGATTAGCTAACCGTTTTAAAGAAGATCACCCAATTTATGGTGTAATTTTCACCTATAATATGAAACTTTCTAACTCATCTTTTTGACGCAAATGATGTCGAAAATGCATACCAACCAAATCATACCATTCCTTTGCAGTCAGCCAGCCGAATCCTCCATGTTCAACTTTATTATTTGGGTTAATATAATCCACTTTCGATTCCCAATGACTCAATCTTTGAATTAACTGATCCATCCGGCTAATTAGGTCTTCCTTGCTTTCTGAATTATTTGGTGGAGAATTTAGTTCATCTGGTAATCTTATTTTAATAGGTGGAAAGCCTTCGTTCCTATATAATTGCTCACCAAACTGGGTTTTCCCAAGGGGTTGTTCCTCATTTAATGTAGCACATGTTTCCATATGATCAAGATACTCATGGGCAACAACAATTAAATGGTCATACATCTGTCCAATAGACCAAACCCCTTCTTTCGAGATATATCTTAGCTGTTCCAATGAATAATTGAAAAGATCACTTTTGAAAGTAATAAGCAGTTTATTGTCATTCATTTAAATACTCCTTTGTAATAGTCAAATGAAATCTGAAATTTTCGCTTTTTTTGTATTTATAAATAATAATACCATTAATGATGACAAATACCTTCTACCGCTAACCTTCTCTCCGAAGGCAAAATAAAAAGCTGAAAACACAAGTAGTGAATAAAAACTTGTATGTTTTCAACTTATTGGGATTGTTTGTCATGGAAGATTAGCTCACCGTTAGTTTCACAATTCCCCAAAATGATTCTTTAGTCAAAGAGATATTTGATAAAAATAGGGAAATATAAACTTATAAAATGCCAAAAGGAGCTTTTATCTATGTTCCCTAATTATAAGAGCAAACTAATGCTAATAATTACAATGGGAGTAGGAAGTGCTATACTCACCAGCATCTTCAGCGCGGTAATTATTTCATATCTTTTAAAAATTTATGATAAAGTTTCTCAAAGTCAGAGCTAATCCTTTGGCTTCTTTTTATTGCCCAATACGTAGTTATCTAAATGAATTACACAAAAAATAAAATTAAGACAAGATTAAAATTTGTAATGAATAAAAAATTGAATATTTCCCCGTATTATCTTCTACAAGCACAGATTTAAAGCACCCGTTAGTTTAAGTGTAATTCTTCACAATCTAATTGTGGTTCTCACTTTAAATATTTCAGGGAATAACTGCTCCTTTATCACAAAAACAAAAAAGCTGAAGCTCAATGAATCTTCAGCTCTTGCACCAGTTCTTAAATTGGTTCTATATAATTTATCTGTTTTATTTATGAGAATGTTTATGAATAAATAATCCAGATTGAAAATAATTTTACTCGATTTTAAGAACAACCTTCCCCTTTGTCCGTCCACTTTCAACGTGCCTATGAGCCTCTACAATTTCATTTAAAGAAAAGCACTTTTCAATTACAGGTCTTAATTTTTCTTGTTCCATAATCACTCGTAATAGGTTCAAATCACTGTCGTTTGGTTTTGCAAGATGAATCTTGGACTTCTTACTACCTATGATAGAGCCTATCATTAACTGAATTGGATGATACTTGGGGTAGAGTGGATGTTCTGTTATATAAATACCGTTTTCGGTTAGAGAACGCAAACAACTGAAAAAGGTCCTTTTTCCGACAGCATCTAATATTACATCATACTTTTTTCCGTTGTGAGCGAAATCTTCTTGGGTATAGTCAATTACATGATGAGCACCTAGATTTTTAACCCACTCAATATTCGTGGTACTACAAACTGCGGTTACTTCAGCTCCTAAATACACAGCAAGCTGAACTGCTAAGTGCCCCACTCCGCCCGATGCACCATAGATTAATACCTTATCGCCTACTTTTATTTTCCCTACATCTCGCAATGCTTGTAGGGCAGTCTGTGCAGCACATGGTATTGCAGCTGCCTCCTCAAAAGTTGAGTTATTTGGCATAAGGGCTATAACATTTTGCCTTGGGCAGACATATTCAGCATGGGAGCCAACACAACTTCCAAAAACAGGATCGCCAACCTTTAATTTTTTTACATTTTTTCCTACGGCTTCAACCGTACCCGCAACGTCTATTCCCAAAATCTGCGTTTTTGGTTTTGTAAGTCCATTCTCTATTCTTGTAGGAAAATAACCTTTTCGATATAGATTGTCATATTGATTTACTGAGGCGGAGACCACTCTAATTAATACCCTATCTTCATCTTTGATGAACGGCTTATCAACATCCCTAATCTCCATTACTTCAGGGGAACCATAGGATTTAAAAATTGCTGCTTTCAACTGTTTAACCTCCTAGTAATTATCGAATTGTTAGATATCTTTAAACCTTGACAATAAATTTGAACCTGCCTTAAAAGGTGATTACTTGATATCTTGTTGATAACTTCATCTAGAAATGGAGGTAAGTGCAGATTCATTGAAAACAATACACGAAGATCCATAGCCAAACTGTACAAAATAATTTTCATCCTGTTTAACTGCTACGTAGTGGCTTTACGTGTTAGCACATTTTTATCTGAACAGCTACAATCATTACAGGTTCGAGACAATATCGCTACTCTTTTGGAGTAATCTGTTTTTTCTCACCCTTCGATAGAATTATCACTTATATATAAATTCAATCCACAATCTGTCTAGTTCCTATTTCCTACTGCTCTAAGTTGTCTCCATAAAAAAATACTTCTTCCAGAGGTAAGTCAAATGCGTGTGCAATACGAAAAGCCAGTTCTAAAGATGGGGAATAGTTACCCTTCTCAAGAGCAACAATAGTTTGTCTGGTTACTCCTACCTTGTCAGCTAATTGCTGCTGGGTCATTTCATCATGATTAAATCGTAATTTTCTAATGTGGTTGCCGACAAGATTTTTACCCATATTAGACTCCTTTCCTATAATGATAAAGTCTCGTAACGGAGCCAGTCACATCGGACATAAATCCTGAAATGATTAGAATAATAAACATCATTTGTGACGGCTGAAAAATGATGAGAGATCCCATTGCAAGAAGAAACCCTAGGATAAAAACAAAAAATGAATTTCTTGTTGCTTTCAAATTAATGATCTTATCCAGTTCATCCTCAAATGTTGGTTCCTTTTCTCCTGTCGTAATTCTATACACGATGTTAAAAACGATATTGATTATAATGTGGGCAATTATTGAAACCAAAATCAAGATAAAGACAAAAGAGCCCCAGAAACGAAAGGTTTCAAGTGATTCCAGTCCATTTCTGGGAAACTGCGGGTACATGTACAAACAAAAAGATCCAAAAATAACTAATACACTAACCAAAGACACAATGCTTTTTTTCTCTTGATAAGTCATAGTCTCCCCCTTGTACCTTTAAAGTAAAATAATATATACATAATGTAATATATTACATACATTATGACAAGTTTATTTTACATAATTTTTCACACCACTTTACTGTTTGTATCTGAATGTCTTATTCCACTAAACTTCCCTATACTTTCCGTAGAAGTGTAAAAAGCCCAAAACATACGAGGTTATGAATAAACCACTGCATATCTTGGACATCTTTAGATTGTTTATTATGGAATTATTGCTCACCATTAGTGAACTTAGAAATTAAAAAATTACATTGTTATCTCCTCTATTTTATTCCCATCATCATCAACACCAGTTACTGTAGAACCAGGTAATCCTTCTCCATCCGTAATTAAATACCAGAATCTTTCACCAGTGTTATATTCGATAATTTTAGCATGATACTCATTATTATTTTTTGTACCGATAATCACATCTTTTATTTCTGGGTCTATAATTTTACCGCTTAATAAATCTGTATATTTTGGAAAGTCATAGGTTAAATTAGAAAAATTCCATCCTAATTTACGGTCATCAGGAGTTTGACCACTGGTACCACCTACTATTTTCCAAGCAAAAAGATTTTTCTTTAGCCTTACATCTCCAAAATACTCAATGTTCCCATTTAAATGTTCATAAAATACGATTGCTTTAGTATTATCTAAAACATCAATATATGCAATTGTTGTTAATGGCTGATTTAAAGAGTAAACAGCTTTCTTAATTTCTTTAATATCATCTTTTAAAACCATCTTTACAAAGTAAAAAACAACTACAATAAGGCTAATCAAGACAAATATTTTCGTTTTCCTCAACACGAACATCACCTTATTCTTCGAAATAAATATACCAATACGCTAAAATATTCCACTCACTAATCATAAATTCCTTTAATTCTAATATTGTTGTTTAATAAAAGAAGCCTTACTCCTTTTGAAGTAAAGCTCATCGTTAGCTCAATAAGAACTATTTAATTAGTTGCTCATTATACACGCTAATTGGGTGTATTTTCTCTTGTAATAAGTTATTAATTATTTGCTTTATTACACTGGGTTCTCGTAAGTCTTTGTTTTCAAATGTTACAAGTTCATTTACTTTTATCCACTTGCTATCAGAAATTACATCTTCTTCGAGATTTAGAGAACCTCCTGTAACCTCACCAACAAAATGAAATAAAATAACTTGATTGTTTGTACTACTAACAAAATTATATACACCACTAGTACCAATTAGTTTTACATCAAACCCTGTTTCCTCTTTTACTTCCCTCTGAGCTGAATAAAGTATGTCCTCACCGTTTTCGACATGACCACCTGGAAAGTTCCACTTATTAAATGCAGTAGGTTTATTCTCTTTTATAATAAAGACTTTATCCTCATTAAAGATTGACACACTTGCTACTAAAACAATTCCATCTTGCGACATCTGATTCTCCCAAATTCCCTCTTAAAATTCCATTTATCTCTATTATACCTGTTTAGCTTTCTTTCACTAACCTGCAACCGTTAGCTGAAGAAGAAATAAGCCGCCAAAAATGGCAGTTGGATCTTCAATTCAAGCACTCCGTTAGTTCAATATGACACTCTTTTGTCCAACAATTTGAATGACATTTTAGAAATTAATAACTTTTAACCACCAAATGCAAATATTATCTCTGTTTCGCAAACTACTTCTCCATCAACTGTAGCAATGCCTTTTCCTTTTCCAATAGGACCTTTTAATCGGGTTATTTCAACCTCAAGACGGAGTTGGTCTCCTGGTTTTACTTGCTGTTTAAATCGGCATTTATCTATACCTGCTAAAAGCCCAAGTCTTCCTTGGTTTCCTTCTTTAGTTAACATTACAACTGCACTTACTTGGGCTAATGCCTCTACAATTAATACGCCTGGCATAACTGGATAATTGGGGAAGTGTCCGTTAAAAAAGTCCTCATTCACAGTCACATTTTTAATACCAACTGCTCTTTTTCCTTCTTCTAATTCCAAAATTCTATCCACTAAAAGAAATGGATAACGATGTCTAATAACTTCCTTAATTTTTTGAGTATCTAACATCTTTAAAGCCTCCGTAACAATAATATTAAAAAAATCTATATTTTTTATTTTATCACTTGGTATTAATAGTTTGTACTAAAAGAAAGAGTTTCTTTAACTCTTCTGCCCCTTTACTTCAATAAGAAAAAAAGCATTCTTAATTAAAGAATGCCCCTTATAGTTTAAGTGTGACCTTCCACTAAATAATACCTTTATATATATTTCTTACCAGTGTACTTGAAGTTTATTGCCATTTAAATCAAAAAAGTGAAAAAAAGCATGTCCATTATCCTCTTTTATATCCTCAACCTTAACACCATTTTCAATAAGGTGTGTATGAAATTTAGATAATTCTGGACTTGTAAAACCAATGCTAAAGGCTGGGACATTACCAATTGTAAAATGTGCAAATGTATCATCTTCAGTAGGAACTAATATAAGTAAAAAAGGTCCCTCATTAACTTTTATAATGGCAAATGGATCCTCAGTAATGGTTAATAATTGAAGCCCTAATATATCTCTATACCATTGTGCAGACTGCTCTAAATTTTTTACCGGAATTCTAATATAATGTACTTGTTCAATAAATGAATTACTCATAAACTACCTCTCCTTTATTTAGTATGGTTTATCAAGTAATTCCCTTTTCATATCCCTTTTCCCTTCCGATTTATTGAACTAACCTGCCCTTTAATTTCATTAACATAAAAAAGTCCAGGTTATGCCAAGGATATGAATAAGATCCTGCATATTTTGGACTTCTTTAGATGTATTGTTATGGTAAAAAAGCTCTTACGTTAGTAGCTTAATCAATTAATGTAAACTCAATAGTGTAAACATAAAAAGAGAGATAAAAATAAAAGTGAGAAGTCCTCCTAAAAATAATAAGTTATTAATAAAGCCGTTTTCCTTAATTCTCTTTATTAAAAATATTAAATTTAGAAACCATAATGTTCCAATAACCGAAATTATAAACAACATAGCATAAACCAAATAATCCTCTCCCATTTTAATCTTCTATAAAATTACAAAATCTAACAATTACTTTGTTATATTCAATTTGAGTAAGATAAATACCTTTATTCACCTAAGTAGAAACAAAAAAATAGACCGTCAATGACGATCTCGTAATGAAACTAATGCTCTTCCGTTACTTCCTTAAGCAAATTTTAAATAATAAATCATTGAAAGTTTGAAACTAAGACTACTTCAATAATAATTTATTAGTTTTCATAATGATCATTGTGTAAGTATTGAATAAAATCAAAGAACTTTTCGGTGGAATAGAATGGAGTATCTATATTTAACCCTATAAAATCTACTTCGACTAACTTAGGTGTTTCACTACGGAAATCATAGCCAAAAGCAGTTCCACCTCCATCAGAACCAATTACAACTAATCCTGGGGCAAACTCTTCAATGGAATAACCTTCAACTCCATTTGCTTCAACAATACTTTCCATCTCCCATAACCTTAAGTATCTCTCATTAATTTGACCTTCTCCACCATTCGAACTCAACATAAATTCAATATAATCCTCTGGAAACTTT
>DASQIV010000568.1:0-5337 GCA_035631415.1 Pseudoneobacillus sp.
AATCCCGATCCCGCATGAAACACCATGTCTAATCAGGCATAAATAGTTACTTGATTAATAGGCAGAACACATCCCACTAATCGATAGTAGAAATAATCTGGTACTATAAGGGCTATTTTTATACTTCTTTCCCTTAGTACTGATACATCGTTCCACTGCTACTATATTCAAGGATAAAAACAGTTATTCCAGCTTGGACAAAATTTGTTACAAGATAAAATAAAAAAACCTCCAATTTAGGAGGTTTTATTGTTAAGAGTAAAATGGATGATCATCATTTATTAAAATACGTTCTATTTTCTTTGCAAGACCTGTTTTTTGATCAATATGCACAAGAGCTGCACTTAATATTGTCCGACCCTCTTTAGGCACTTCAAAACGAACTGGTAAACTCGTTAAAAATCTTTTCAGTACAGCTTCTTTCTCAACTCCTAATATCCCATCATATGGTCCTGTCATCCCTACATCTGATAAGTAGGCAGTACCACTTGGTAAAATACGATTATCCGCGGTTTGAACATGTGTGTGCGTCCCAATTACAGCAGAAACTCTACCGTCAAGATACCACCCCATTGCCTGCTTTTCACTTGTAGCTTCCGCATGAAAATCTACAAAAATAATGGAAGTTCTTCTTTTTGCCACTTCAATTAATTCGTCTGCCTTTTTAAATGGACAATCTATTGCATTCAAAAAAGTTCTACCCTGTAGATTAATAACAGCCACTTCTAAATCGTTATATTTTAAAAACACCATTCCATTACCTGGAGTTTCACTTGGAAAATTAGCTGGGCGAACAAGGTATTTTGCCTCATCGATAAATTCAAAAATTTCTCGATTGTCCCATGAGTGATTTCCTAATGTAACGGCTTGTGCTCCGTTTTCAAGAAACTGACGATAAATACTCTGGGTAATTCCCTTTCCACCTGCTGCATTTTCCCCATTAATAATAGTAAGGTGCGGTCTGAATTTTTCTTTTAACTTTGGGAGGTATTCTTTCACCATATCTCTTCCTGGTGAACCTACTACATCACCTATAAATAATATTTGCATATTTTATTCCTTTCTCATGAACATGAACTCATTTTATCTATATTTTACCACAATAATAGTGATGTTATGAAAATGCAATCGTATTGTTTCAATTAATAAAATAATAAAGCGGTGCATATGCACCGCTTTATTACTAATTAGTTATTTCGCATATTCAACGGCTCTTGTTTCTCGAATAACCGTTACTTTAATATGCCCTGGATAATCCAGTTCTTCTTCAATTCGTTTTCGTATATCACGTGCCAAACGGTGAGCAGCTAAATCGTCAATCGCTTCAGGTTTTACCATAATACGAATTTCACGACCCGCTTGGATAGCAAAGGATTTTTCAACACCTTCATAAGACTCTGAAATTTCCTCTAGCTTTTCTAAGCGTCGAATATAGTTTTCGAGCGTTTCACTTCTAGCACCTGGTCTTGCAGCTGATAAAGCATCAGCAGCTGCCACTAATACAGCAATAACTGAAGTTGGTTCTGTATCACCATGATGGGATGCAATACTGTTAATAACCACAGAATTTTCTTTATACTTTGTGGCAAGTTCCACACCAATTTCAACATGGCTTCCTTCTACTTCATGATCTATTGCTTTACCAATATCGTGAAGAAGCCCTGCACGACGTGCTAGTGTCTCATCTTCACCTAATTCTGCTGCTAAAAGACCCGCAAGGTAAGCAACTTCAGTAGAGTGTTTAAGGACATTTTGACCGTAACTTGTACGATACTTTAATCGACCAAGAATTTTAATTAAATCAGGATGTAATCCATGCACGCCAACTTCGAATGTTGTTTGTTCACCAATTTCACGAATATGCTCATCCACTTCTCGTCGAGCTTTATCAACCATTTCCTCAATACGAGCTGGATGTATACGTCCATCTTGAACAAGCTTATCTAGTGCTAGGCGAGCAGTTTCACGGCGAATTGGGTCAAATCCAGATAAAATAACTGCTTCCGGAGTATCATCAATAATCAAATCAATTCCAGTAAGTGTTTCAAGTGTTCTGATATTTCGTCCTTCACGACCAATAATTCGACCTTTCATTTCATCATTAGGAAGATTGACAACAGAAACTGTTGTTTCTGCCACATGATCGGCTGCGCAACGTTGGATTGCCAAAGAGAGAATTTCTTTCGCCTTCTTATCGGCTTCTTCCTTCGCGCGGTTTTCAGATTCTTTTACCATTAGGGCGGTATCGTGAGCAAGTTCTTGCTCAATACGCTCTATAATGATTGATTTCGCTTCATCTCTTGTTAAGCTTGAGATACGTTCGAGTTCAGTTTGCTGCGATCGTACCATCTCGTCCACTTTGCTTTCCATCTCTTCAATATGCTGTTGTCTTTGGTTAAGAGAATCCTCTTTTTTCTCCAATTGAATTTCACGTTTATTTAACGATTCATCCTTTCGGTCAAGATTCTCCTCTTTTTGCAGTAAACGATTTTCTTGTTTTTGCAGTTCATTTCTTCGTTCACGAACATCTCGTTCTGCTTCTGTACGAAGCTTGTGAATTTCATCCTTTGCCTCAAGTAGAGCTTCCTTTTTTAATGCTTCAGCATCACGCTTGCCATCTTCAAGAATTTGCTCTGCAGCACTTTTTGCCCCAGCAATTTTTGCTTCAGCAATGGATTTTCGAATAAAATAGCCAACAACTGCACCGACGAATAGGCCAAGCAAAATGGAGATGATTGTAGTGAGTTCCATCGTTACACCTCCTCTTGCTATGAACTTTTTACGTTTCTAAGTGTCGGCATGTACATTGTCAAAATATCAACATACAGCACAAAGGCTTTTAAACGCTTCAATACTCAAAAAAATTGTAAAATATACATATTTAATTGTATAGCTGCATATAGGGCATTGTCAAGGGTTTGTCCTTGCAGGACTTGAAAATATTTGAATTAGTGCAAAAGTTTTCTACAAAAGGTCGAATAAATTATCATAAAATTTGGGTAAAATAAAAGGGCTAGAGATGTCTAGCCCTTCCTTAAGAAGATTAATCTAAAAGTTCAAATTGGTCATCATCTACTGTTTCAGTAACGATAACTTCAGCATCAAGACCATAACTTGCACGAATCTTAAGTTGAATTTCTAAGCGTAAAGAAGGATTTTCTTTCAAGAATAACTTTGCATTTTCACGACCTTGACCTAAACGCTCATCATTATAGGAATACCAAGAGCCACTCTTTTGAACAATATCTAACTCTGATCCTAAGTCGATAATTTCTCCTTCTTTCGAAATTCCTTCTCCATACATAATATCAACTTCAGCCGTACGGAATGGTGGTGCCACTTTGTTCTTGACTACTTTAATTTTAGTTTTATTACCAACCATATCCGTTCCTTGCTTTAAAGTTTCGGCTCTACGAACTTCAAGACGAATCGTTGAATAGAACTTTAACGCACGGCCCCCAGGTGTAGTTTCAGGATTTCCAAACATAACTCCAACTTTTTCACGAATTTGGTTAATAAAGACTGCAATTGTTTTCGATTTGTTAATTGCACCAGATAGTTTACGTAATGCCTGTGACATTAAGCGAGCTTGAAGACCTACGTGGGAATCTCCCATTTCTCCTTCAATTTCAGCTTTTGGAACTAGTGCCGCAACTGAGTCAATAACAATAATATCGATTGCACCACTTCTTACAAGGGCTTCCGCAATTTCTAATGCTTGCTCACCTGTATCAGGTTGAGATAATAATAGTTCGTCTATGTTTACACCAAGTTTTTGGGCATAACTTGGATCAAGGGCATGCTCAGCATCAATAAAAGCCGCTTGACCACCATTTGCTTGTACCTCTGCAATCGCATGTAATGCAACTGTTGTTTTACCTGAGCTTTCTGGTCCATAGATTTCAATAATACGTCCTCTTGGATATCCACCCACTCCAAGTGCAGCATCTAATGCCAGTGAACCACTTGGTACCGTTGAAATTCTAGTATCTGTTTTTTCTCCAAGCTTCATGATAGAACCTTTACCAAATTGCTTTTCTATTTGTTTTAGCGCCATATCTAAGGCTGCTTGACGATCACTCACAATAGTTTCCTCCTTATAATGAGGTAAGAAAAATCAAGATACTTCTTTTTCTTACATCGCTATTTCTAAATCTACTATAAACGTTTTTTCTAAGTTTGTCGAGAAAAAAATCGAACACTTATTCGTTTTTTATTGGAAGAAAATTGGCCTCAAAATGTTCAAATTTAGTGTAAAACTGCATATTTCAAGCTTATTTTTAGTATAAAACGATAATTTCGCTACGTTTTCTGAAAACTCAGATGGAAATTGGTGAAAGATAGAAACAATATTGGAAAAAGGTAAAAAAAAACAGGTAAACTATTAAAGTTCAACCTGCATTTTATTTAAGTGTTTTACTAGAAAATAGCAACCATATTTTACCGTTCTAATTCTAATTGCTTCTCTACTACCAGCAAGCTCTAGCTTTTCAACGATAGGTGGCTTTCCTTTTATATAAAGCCCAATATAAATAGTACCTACAGCTTTTCCTTCGGCTGGATCAGGTCCCGCAACACCGGTAAAGCTTATACCAACATTTGAATCTAAAAGATTGGCAATATTTTCAGAGAGCTCCTTGGCACATTCCTCACTTACCGCACCATGTTGTTGAATTGTTTCTGATTTCACATGCACTAACTTCATTTTTGCATCATTTGAATAACAAACAATTCCGCCAGTTAATACATTAGAGGCACCAGGGATGGTTGTCAATTGTTCTTGAAACATTCCCCCCGTTAAGCTTTCCGCACAAGAGATCGTAAGGCCCTTCTTTTTTAGAATATTAAAAACTTCCTTCATTAATGAAGTATCATCATATCCGTATAAATATTGACCTACTCTAGTTCTAATCTTATTCTCTGTTTCATCAAGTAGGCGCTTTGCTTCGGTTTCAACATCATGTTTAGCTGTTAATCTTAAGGTCACCTCACCATCAGATGCAAGAGGAGCAATCGTAGGGTTTGATTGTTGATCGATTAAATCTTCAATTTGGGATTCTAATGTTGCTTCACCTATCCCGAAAAATCGGAGAACGCGTGATGTAATTTTATTATTGTTGTTTAATTCTTTTTGCAAAGCCAGTCGGCCGTATTGATAAAACATCGGTTCCATTTCCTTTGGAGGTCCTGGTAATAAAATATATATTTTATCTTCTAATTTTAATTGCATACCTGGTGCCATACCGTGGTCGTTTTGCAGTATTTTACTGCCTTTAAGGACAAGAGCCTGCTTCTTATTATTTTCCGTCATTACTCTATTTGTTCTATTAAAATACG
>DASQIV010000569.1:0-3083 GCA_035631415.1 Pseudoneobacillus sp.
AGACACGCTGAGGAGCTAATTCAGATTTACCTGGATTATGTCCAAAGTAGTCAAACGGTTTTTCCACAAAAGCCTGTTCTGCAGCTTCCTGTGCTAGTTGGAAAAAACTTTCAGCGTCATCAGCGTAAAAATCTTTGCCGCCAAGTCCATATACGCGGTTAACGACTTTTGTGGTTATATTTCCGTATGTTTGTAATGCTGCTCTAACTTCTAGTGCCATGTTCCCACCGTGTGCGCCATATGAGTCAGCACGATCGCCGATTGTAATCGCTTTCACATTTTTCAGTACTTCAGCAAGCTGTTTTTGCGGGAATGGGCGAATGATATTAGGTGAGATAACACCAGCCTTTAAACCTTGAGCACGAAGGCGATCTGCGACATCCTTACAAACCTCGGCTGCTGAATTTAACATAAAAACAGCAATTTCTGCATCTTCCATTCGGTATAAATCAAGGACGGGATACTCGCGCCCAGTCAGCTCCGCATATTCCTTTGAGATTCTTTCGAAAACTTCTTCTGCCTTATACATCGCCTCAGATTGCTGATAACAGTTGTTTATATAGTCCGGTTCATTCATATAAGGACCAATGGTAACTGGATTTTCACGATCTAAAGCATGACGGAAGTTTGGATTCGGTTCCCCGATAAATTTTTGAACATCCTCTTTAGACTTGATTACCTGAACCCGTCTTTTTTGATGGGAGGTAAAATAACCGTCAAAGGAAACTATTACCGGCAAACGAACATCAGGATCTTCTGCTAGTTTAATAGCAATCAAGTTCATGTCATAAACAATTTGTGGATCACGAGCGAGTAGAATCGGCCATCCTGTATTGAGAGCAAAGTATAAATCAGAATGATCGCCGTGAATGTTCAATGGTCCAGATACAGACCGGTTAACAAGATTCAATACCATTGGAAAACGCGTTCCTGATTGGACAGGAAGCTGCTCTAACATATATAAGAAACCATTAGCACTTGTTGCGTTAAAAACGCGGCCTCCGCCGGTCGATGCACCGTAACAGATTCCAGCTGAACCGTGTTCTCCGTCAGCAGGGATTAAAACGATATCATGCTCGCCCTTTGCTTTCATGCCATCAAGGAACTGAGCTACTTCCGTTGAAGGAGAGATTGGGTAATATCCCATAACATGATAATTGATTTGATGTGCAGCATAGGCCGCCATTTCATTACCAGATTCGAACACAACCGTTTGTTCAACCGAACCAGTTGGAATGGTAAGCTTTTCTCTATTTAAATCAATGGACATACTTCGTATCAACCTTTCTTTAATTTCGTACTAGATCAAATAGGTGAGGAACTCGATGCTTGTCAGCGTAGCCGTCATTGTATTCTCTTGCGCTTGATAACGCATCTACTGGACATGCTTCAACGCACTTTAAACAGCCTTTGCAATATTGATAGTCAATCCCTTTAAGAAACATTTGCGGTCTGCCACGTTTGTCTTCTTTTTCTTCCCAAACAAAGCAAAAATCAGGACAAGCCGTATCGCAGGCAGCACAATTGATACATTTATCATCATGAAAATGAGGCAGCATCCCAGCACGAGATATGCTTAAGTCCTTCAGGATACTGTTTCCTGGATTAATGACCATTCCACCAATCGGCTGCGTTTCATAGCCAAGAAAAGGTTCATGCCTCTTGAAAGGTTTCGGTTCTGTCCCTTCTTCAGGTAAATACGTTTTAAATTCGACCTCATTGTAGCCACGTTCAAAGGTACGGATATTTGGTTCAACAAAATGAGGATATTTTTTTTCAAACGTTTTACGAATGGTATTTTTCATCGATTCGGGATCTAAGAAGTCTAAAATTCGATATAGGGCTCCAAGCATCGCGGTATTCACTTTTGTTTGTTCTTCTAAGGCGATTTCAGTCGCGTTAACAACAGCAATTGTTCCGCCATAAATATCCATTAATCTTCTAAGTTCGTCTGGAGATTTTTGTGAGTTTACTAGGATGGTACTGTCAGGGAAAATTCCGCTTGTACAGTCGATGGTTTTAAACAAGGCATCATGGAAAATGCCGACAACGTGAGGGCGTTCAATAGGTGTGGTATCTCGAATGTTGGTGCCAGGTTCACAAAATCGAATATGTGCCTTAACTGGGGAGCCTTTTTTTTCAGATCCATAAGAAGAAAAGCCGACTCCATTTAAGCCGTTGCCAACAACTCCATCTTCTGAGAGCATTTTTCCAGCCAAATTGGCTCCCAACCCACCAATGGATTCGAGGCGGATTTCAAAAAAACCTAATTCATTCATTTTCGGTAGTATTGCCAAAAAGATTCCTCCAATCAGCTTGAATTATTCTTACCTATATTAATAGGTAAGAATATTATAAATTTTCTATAAATTTACAATTTAAATTGTAACAAGATATGAAATGAAATACAACAGATTTTCTAAGACAAGCATATGTAAGGAAATAGGTGATTATTACTCGATTATAAATGGTAGTGTGATATAGTACAGAAAAATATTTGTATTATAACAGATGAAATTATACATCTAAAAAAATAAAAGGAAAATTCTACTGCTTACTCAAAAATTTGAAAGCAGGTAGAACCGTCCCTCTAACTAAAGTGCTTCTTTAATGACTTTTTTATAATACACGACAGATAGGATTCCAAAAATGGAATAGAGCAGGGTGTATAGTATCATGACAATAATCATCGGTGTCCAGACTTCTGTTCCGAATAGGAACCAGCCGGATTGAACGGCGAAGTAGCTATGGAGTAGCCCTACTGCCAACGGGATACCGAAATTGAATAGCTGTTTTGCTTGGATGCCTTTTAATAAGTCTCCTTGGGTGAAGCCGATTTTTCGTAAAATAGTGTAATTTGGCTTTTCATCTTCACTTTCATCCATTTGCTTAAAGTAAAGGATACAACCTGATGTAATCAGAAAAGTTAGGCCAAGGAAACCGACGATGAACATCATAAGTCCCATCAAATTTTTCTGCTCATCGCTGATGTCGATACGCGAGAAATGAGGGTGTGAGTCGTCTATTTTTAATTCTCCAAAAATCGCATTCGCTTTATCAATTTGTTCTTCATCCTTCAACTC
>DASQIV010000570.1:0-4434 GCA_035631415.1 Pseudoneobacillus sp.
CCTACCGATTAATGGGTAGGAGAAAGCAGAAATCAATGTGAATAATCCGTAAGCACATCCAAATTGTGAAAAACTTTCACCTATATTTCGAATAAATAATAGATAAAAAGGAAATACAACACTACTTGCTGATACAATTAAGCTCTGAGAGTTTAAGAACCTTTGATAGCTCATTTTTGTACTCCTTATAAAATAGATTTACAAACACTTCGTTCGGATCGACTTCTTTTTTCTTTTGAAAAAACATATCTAGGTTAGGGTAAGATTCTCTTATTTGTTCCTGTGATGCATATGGATAATAAGGAAGATAGTAAGTTCCCCCGTGAGAAAGTGTTAAATCAATCATTTTCTGGACAATTATTTTTGTTTCTATTATATCTTGTTTACTTTTTCCCTGGTTAATTAACAATACAAGTCCGAACATATCCTCTTTGGCATATGAAAGGATGGCTTGCTCATCTTTTTCAACATAACGGATGGTTATATTTAATAGATTTAAATTCTCGTTTTTTAAAAGTTTCTTTAGATCATGAATCAACTCTGGATATTTATCAATAGGGATAAACAATTCAGAAAGGATTTCTGTTTGCCCAGGCTGTTCATACTCCATAAATTGACTCTCAGATCTCATGACATTATTACGAGTTATATAGGATTTGTCTTTCTTTAAAAGGTACTTTTTTTGCATTTTCCAAAATAAATCTTTTCCAACATCACTATAACGGGAAAATCCTAATAAAGCCTTTGGTAAGGCAACCATTTGCTCCTCTTTTAATTTACTAAATTCTTTTTTTATAGATTGATCGCTTGCCATATTGTAATTAATGACATACATATCATCAAAAAAAGTATTAGGTGCAACCGAGATTCTAGCCATATGCATCCGAGTTGCTTTGTTATTTTTGACTTGTTGAATAAAATAGGAAGGATACTCATCAACAGTTATCGTTTTCGATTCAATTTGATAGAGTTCATCTTTTGTAAGGTTTAATGTGACGTCAAGAATAATACCAAATAAGCCATAGCCACCAATCACATAAGGAAACCATTCTTTGTTTTTAGTCCGTGATACTTCAATGATTTCACCTTGAGGTGTTAGCAACCGAAACGATTTAACCGTATCGTATAATGAACCATATCGAATATCACGACCATGAATATTAGCGCTTAAAGATCCTCCGACTGTAAAAATGGCTTGGGATTGGGTTACACGTAGTGCTAATCCATCTAGATTAATCCTTTTCTGAATTTGCTCCCATGTGATCCCACTTTGAACCGTAATTTGCTGCTTTTCTGGCTGATAGTTTAGGATTTTATTATAGCTTTTCATATCAATTAAGGTAGCGCCTGGGTACAGCGTGTGACCACCTTGTGTATGCTGCATTCCAGCTATGGAAATTTTCCCTTTTTGTTTATTCTCAGTCTTCACCCATTTTTTAAGAGTATTTTCGTTAGTAGCTGAACGAATTTCCTTAATAGCTGTTGGAAGTAGCTTTCCTGCATCTTCTGCATACGTGGGCATTTTATAAAAAATGAAGCAAGAAGATAAAAAACAAAGAACATAAATCAAAATGACTAGTAATTTTAGTTTTTTCATCCTAACTTGCCCTCTTTCCCTATAAACTCATAGTGTAATTTTACACTTTATGGTTTATTTTTACAATACGATTAAATAAAAAGAGACCGTCATTAACTTGACAGTCATCGTATACGGAAAAAAAAGTATTTATCTTCTCTTATTCTTTCTCCACAAGTAAAAAAGTAGGGTTAAAAAAGAATAAAGACCTAATACTACTCCCAATGTCATTAATCGTTCTTGTATAGAACCGTCAGCAAATAGTACTGGGCCTAATCCAAAAAAGGTTACTGCAATATATAAAAGACTAAAAACAAAATAGATTACCCATTTCATTTTAATCGCCCTCTCAGTATAAAATGTATTTTATATTATAACAGACGGAATTAAATGAAATTTGGTCACAGCTGACTTACCCATCTTTTGATAAAATATGAAAAAGTCGCATCAGAGAAATACCCCAAAGCACAGTGCTTCGGGGCAATAATAAAATATGTCTATAAAAGTGGAAATATCATGTTGTACTAATCGAGAATTCCAGCAATCATTAAGATAATAAAAGCTAATGAAAACAAGCCAATAAAAACATGGAAAAGTAATCCAAGTATCCATAAAATTTTGATTCGATCTCTTCTTTTTCCTAGAATGACAAAAGAAAATCCTAAAGCATTTGTTATCCATGTTGAAACAATAAAAATTGTCCAATAATCAGGATTAGGAATCACTAATGTGAAACTAGGTGACAAATAAAATAAACCGCCCATTAAAATAGATATAAAGCCAAACTTAGCGTTTTTAATAAACTCTTTAACATTATTTATCACATAGCTCACCCACTTAATTAGACTACTTAGTCAGTTTCAGCTAATATAAGTAAATCTATTCAAACTGACCCTATGTCATTCTACATTCTTATTTTGCTTCTTCTAGAGTTTCCACTAATTTAAATAACAAAGCATAAATGATTTGAAATGCTTCTCCAAACTTCATATCCTCTGTAAAACCTTCAACTGAATTTAAGTCGAAATTAAGATTCCATAGTCCATCCTCAGGATTAAACATCAAATCAAATTTTGCTTCATCACCGTTTAATTCATATTTTAAAAACTCCTTAATTCTTGCTTCTAATTTCTTCTGTTGTTTTAATCCAAGCATAACATCGTATGTTCTAAAAACATCATCAACTTCAAAAGAAACAGCATCTACTCCAATCAGTTCAAACCAACTGGATTCTAGGTAGATAAATTCATTCATATGTTCTTTTAAATAATGGATTGGTTGGTTTAAAAATGCTTCCTCTTCTTCAGAAATTAACTCTTCAGATTCCTTGTCACTACGTTCGATATAGGCGTCTGAAAATCTAAACGCGGCCTCTTTTTCAACTATTGTAATGGATTCACTGGAAAGTACCTCTAAAAGCTCATTTTTTTCCACATAATCTTTCTCTTCCTTAAATAATTCCAAGCTAGAAGGATTCCCTTTCTGCTCCATTAAATTTGATAGATATTTTGATATTTGTTTTTTCATATAGGTATATCCTCCGTTGTATTATTTTACAAACCACTTTATTTTCTTTAAAGCATCCTTTGTGTTCGGGTACCGGAATGGGAGATCAAACACCGTTGTTTGCTTTAAGATGCTTTTTTCATGAGAAAATACATCAAAACTACCTTTTCCATGGTATGCCCCTATTCCGCTTTCGCCAACTCCTCCAAATGGTAAGTAAGGTGAACTTAAATGAAACACTGTATCATTTATACAGCCACCACCAAATGAAATACTATTAATAATTTTTTCCTGTACATGATTATTTTCAGAAAAAAGATAAAGGGCCAATGGTTTGGGTTTATTATTTATTTGGTTAATGACGCTAGACAAATCATCGTATTCCAAAATAGGAAGGATTGGTCCGAATATTTCATCTTCCATGACTTCATCTGTCCAAGAAATATTTTGAAGAACCGTTGGCTCAATGATTTGTTGGCTGAGATCATAATTACCACCGAAAACCTTCTTACCATTATTTAAAAAAGAGATCAAACGGTAAAAATGCTTTTCACTAACAATCTTTGTAAAATTTCCATGTTGGAGAACATTCTCACCGTATAATTCATAAACAGACTCCTTAAATAATCTCAAAAATTCTTCTTTCACACGGCTATGAACAAAAAGATAATCTGGTGCAACACATGTTTGACCAGCATTCATAAATTTCCCCCATGCAATTCTTTTCGCAGCTAATTTTAGATTAGCATCATCATGAACAATTGATGGACTCTTACCACCAAGTTCAAGCGTAACGGGTGTTAAATGTTTAGACGCAGCTTCCATAATAATCTTTCCGACTGGTACACTACCTGTAAAGAAAATGTAGTCGCTTTTTTCATTTAACAAGGCTGTACTTGTTTCAACGCCTCCCTCTACAACAGTTATATATTCCTCTGGGAAGTTAGTACTAATGATTTCCGCTAAAAGTGCGGATGTATTTGGTGTCAATTCAGATGGCTTAAGAATAGCGCAATTCCCCGCTGCTATTGCACCGATTAATGGAGCCACCGCTAATTGGAAGGGATAATTCCAAGGTGCTATTATCAGGGCTACCCCATATGGTTCAGGATATATATAACTTTTAGAACCTATTCCAGTTAAAGTGGATTTTACTCTTCTCGGCTTTGCCCAATTCTTTAAATTCTTAATCGTAAAACGTAATTCTTCCAATACTATTCCAATTTCTGTTAAGTAGGAATCAAATTCACTTTTATTTAAATCTTTCTTTAGAGCATTCATGAATTTTTGCTCATTTTCTTTTATTAAATTTCTTAATAACTGTAAAGTCTCCAAACGAAAGGAGATACTTT
>DASQIV010000571.1:0-3888 GCA_035631415.1 Pseudoneobacillus sp.
GGCCCATTTTCAAGTCAACGTTTCTTTGGAAAAAATCTCCAAGGGGGAAACCGTTATAACGGCCGCCATAAACACCTGTTATTTGAACAGTTCCACCTTTACGGACTGCCTGTGAAGCAATGACAATACCACCCATTGCGCCACCGTGAAGTTTTAGACCAGATGCTAAAAATTCCATTGGTGACATCTTTCCACTCATACCTGAGCAATCGATTACAATATCTGCCCCACCCTTTGTAATTTCCTTTAAATACTCACCTGTATTTTCATGTTGTTCAAAATTGACGGTTTCCACTTTATTCGTCCTTTTGGCATGCTCTAGTCGGTAATCAATATAATCAACGGCGATTACACGTTTTGCACCTTTTAACCACGCAAATTTTTGAGCTAACAAACCAACAGGACCACATCCTAGAATGATAACTGTATCACCTTGTTTAACTCCAGCATGATCCACACTCCAATAGGCTGTAGAACAGGCATCCGCCAATGTTACCAATTTCTCGTCATCTACTTCGCAGTTCTCAGGAATTTTAAAAGGAGTGAAATTTCCAAAAGGCACACGCATATATTCCGCTTGGCCTCCAGCATATCCTCCAGTCGTTTCGGAATAGCCGAAAAAGCCTCCCATCTCGCCATGTGGATTTGAATTGTCGCATTGACTAGTAAGGTCATGATTACAGTACCAACAGTGACCGCAACTAACATTAAATGGAATGATTACTCGGTCACCTTTCTTTAATTTGGTTACTTCTGGCCCCACTTCTTCCACCACTCCCATTGGCTCATGACCAATAACATAATCAGTAGGCATATTTGGAATCATTGCATGAAGTAAATGCAAATCTGAACCACATATCGCAGAAGTAGTAACCTTAATAATAATATCGTCCTTGTTTTTGATAACAGGATCTTTTACTTCTGTGACCTGCACATTTTTAATACCTTGATACGTAACAGCTTTCATTATCCTTTCCCCCTTTTTATTTATTCGGCGTTGCGAACATACCAAGTCGATCCGTATCAATTGGATATAGATTTAATTGGGCGATTTGGACAGCGGTTTCTGCAGATTTTATATCTAATGGATACTGTTCGTTCACATCATAGGGATGAAGCCAACCTTTACTAATCATCAAATCGGATATTTCTGCATGTAAATCAAGTGCAGCCTCCATTTGTTTGGTTAAAACACTTCTTAAATCAGAGTTTGCTGTTTCCGTAATCGCTATTGAATAATTTCTCACACCATTTTTTACACTTAATAAAAAGTCCATTGCAAACGCTGAATCAGCAAGATTAGGCATACCTTCAGCGTTTCGTGGATCTAAGTAATCTTCCATCCTATTCAACTCCTTTACTGTATATCTGGGGTCTTTTTATAAAAACGTAACAATTCATTTATATCTTTAATTCCTTGCTGAACATCCTTTTCCATTAAAGCTTTTAAGTCGTTATCAAAACAAATTCCTTGCATTAATTTGGATCGAAGTAAACAAATCGTTTTAAAATTAAGGACTTCATGTGTATCCATTGTTTCATGTAATGCTAAAGTTTCTCTATCCATTTAGACACCTCCTGAACGTTAACAAATATACTTTTTCCATAATCCAAAATTTTTATGAAAAAAAATTAACCTATGATCTTATTCATAGAGGATGAATAAATCACGTTTTTTTTCAAAATATATATAAATGACATACAGAAGGAGTGATTTTCATGACAAAGTATCTAGGACTTCACGAAACACTTGAAGTTCATGAGTTATTAACTTTTAAAAATCTTTGTGTAACAAAATCCCAAACAATGAGTGCATTCGTACAAGATGAGGCACTTAAAAACTTACTTGCCAACGATGCTCAAGCAGGTTCACAACATATTACCCAATTGCAACA
Source organism: Pseudoneobacillus sp. (assembly GCA_035631415.1). GTDB lineage: Bacteria > Bacillota > Bacilli > Bacillales > Cytobacillaceae > Pseudoneobacillus. Next base: position 1,896 of record DASQIV010000571.1, read on the forward strand.
ATTTTTAACAAAGCGGGGTGACCTAGCATGAATCAGTTTTTGCAAAACATGATGGGCATGGACGGAATGACGGAGCAAGTGATTACAACCGATTTCTTGATTGCAGCTAAAAGCGGAGTTAGAAATTATGCATTTGCTTTAACAGAGGTTGCAACTTCAGAACTAAGGACTGCTTTAAGAGAACAATTAAGAGCAGCCATCGCGACACATGAAGCTGTATCCAACTATATGATTGAAAAGGGATATTACCATCCACATAGCTTAGGTGAACAATTACAGGTAGATTTGACCGCTGCTCAAACAGCTACAGAATTACCACAAAAATAAATAGAGGAAGGAGCTATTTTAGCTCCTTCCTCTATTTTCAATTTAGGTTTATTAAATTAATAACTATTATCTTCTTCTGTTTCAAGCCCCGTTTTATTTTCATACCAACCAGTTAATTGTGTAAGAATCGCAAAAACGAAAAAGAAGTTCATAGCCCAAACATTAACAAAAGGAGCCATACCTCCAAATTCAATGGTAGAATAACCTTTTAGTTTCATAACGATCATTGATTCAATAAAAATGAGAATAAAACCAATTACACCAGCCAGCGCAGCTCTAATCATTTTTCAATCCTCCAATGTCTCATAAGTTTTATATATCATAAACTACTTTTTAATATACGCACCATTATTTTTGTCAAAAATGTGAACTACCTTAGTTCCATTATATTTTAATTAGTGAAAAAACAAAATGAAAAAGTGATGTTTTTGTCACAAAATTGACTAATTTTTTTGCTACCTCCAAAGGACATAACTTCGGCTGCTTAAGGACAAAATGAAGATGAACTAATCTTTGCCTAATTAATAAAAAAATCCTTGGAGGCGGCTCCCAAGGATTTTCTTTAATTATTTGTAATAGGTGGTAAGAAATCTCTTCATATCTTCGTTTATTTGCTTAAGTGTATCTTCCGATGCAAAATGCCCCATATCATAAAGATGACAGGCTGTTAAATTAGGAATTATTTTCTTAGCAGTTTGACTCATTTTTTCACCAGGAAAGAAAATGTCCTTTTTACCGCAGATAACCATGGTCGGTGCTTTATAGTTTTGGAGTTCTTCATCGGTAGTGATCTTAGGCATCTCTTGTTCTAATTTCGAACTACGAAAAATCTCACCAATGATTTCTGCATCCAACTCTTTCATTTTCCCATCCGACATTATATCCGCAATTTTTTGAAGATGCTTTCTGGAACCTTTCCCTTTAAAGAATAAAAGAGGAATTAATATTTTTCTAATCATCTTAAGCTTGGATCCAAGTATTATTCCAGCAGGTGCATATAGAATCGAACAAGCTATCCTTTCAGGGAAATAAGTTGCAAGACGTAAAATAATCCCTCCTCCATAGGAAGGTCCTGCAAATGCAGCTTTTTCAATTTGAAAATGATTCATTAAATCTATCACCCACAATGCAAAGCTGTTATCCATTCCTGACATTCTATTTTCATCGCTAAATCCTGGGTGACCAATTGTATCAGGTGAATATACCCGATATTCTTTCATTAAAGTAGCGAACCAGGATAATGTCATCGGATTTATACAATTTCCTCCTTGAAGTATAAAAAGCGGTTTTCCCTCTTTAGGTCCAGCAACTAAAACATGAGTTTTCCCAAATCGTGTTTCGACAAATTTCCTTTCAAAATCTTCATTATATAAATTCAAATAAGACTCATAGTAGTTTTGAATTTTCTTTTTTCCATCTTCATTATTATAAATGGTATGTATTTTTTCCATAGTAACCTCACAATAGATTATGCTCTTACTCTATCAATAATCTATATATTTTACCATTTTTTTCTATATGAACTATAAAAGTTTCTTGAAAAATATTTTTTCCCAAATTGGCCATGGAACAATAGTTTTTAAAAAGATTGTAATTCTGACACCTCTTCCAATACCATAACGTAATTTCTTTACCTCTTTTTGTAAAGCTAATTTAGTGATAAGCT
>DASQIV010000572.1:0-3329 GCA_035631415.1 Pseudoneobacillus sp.
ATGAAAATGATATTCCTGTTATTGCGTTTGGACGAGGGTCAAGCCTCGAAGGACATGTCATTCCATACAAGGGTGGGATTTCATTAGATACTTCTCTGATGAATACCATTTTAGAGGTTCGCCCAAAGGATTTTTTAGTAAAGGTGCAGCCTGGAGTGACAAGAACACAGTTAAACAAAGAGTTAAAGAAATATGGGTTGTTTTTTTCAGTGGATCCCGGTGCAGATGCTACTCTAGGTGGAATGGCGGCTACGAATGCTAGTGGAACAACGTCAGTCCGTTATGGTGTTATGCGTGATCAGGTAAGAGACTTGGAAGTAGTTCTGGCTAATGGAGAAATCATACATACTGGGGGCTTAGCTGCTAAGTCCTCATCGGGGTACAACTTAAACGGATTGTTCGTTGGTTCTGAAGGTACCTTAGGTATTTTTACTGAAATAACTGTAAAGGTATATGGAATACCAGAAGCAACGATGGCCGCTCGGGCATCGTTTTTAACCACCAATGATGCTGTTCAAGCTGTGGTTGGAATACTTTCTGCTGGAATACCTATTGCCCGGGTGGAGTTAGTAGATGCACATTCTATGAAACAAGTAAACAAGCATAGTGGGACTTCTTATGAAGAACTAGCAACCTTATTCTTGGAGTTTCATGGAAATTCTTCTGGTTTAAATCAAGATATTGAATTTTCAAAAGAGATAGTTAGTGATGCTGGTTGTCAAAACTTTGAATTTGAAACAGACTCGAAGGCAGTTAATCAGTTATGGGAGGCACGCCATAATTTAGCTTACGCATATATCCATGGTGCACCAGGTAAAAAATTGATGGTAACCGATGTAAGTGTACCGATTGATGAATTAGCTGGTGCCATTGATGATACAAGATTAGCGATTGAAAAGGCTGGAATTGAAGGTGGAATCCTAGGCCATGTGGGTGATGGGAATTTCCATGTGCTTTTTATGATTGATTTAAATGACCAAGATGAAATAGCAATGGCTTCTAAGCTAAACTCGCATATTGTTGAATATGCCATTGAACGTGGTGGAACATGTACAGGTGAACATGGGGTAGGTATTGGGAAAAGAAAATACCAACATCGAGAGCATGGAAAAGCACTAGACACAATGAAAACCATAAAATTTGCGCTCGATCCGAAAGGGATATTAAATCCAGGGAAGATTTTTCCCGAATAGATTGAGCTTTCCTTAAATAGTATTTTTCACATGGGTCCAAAACCTTTCATAAAAAGGGAATGGACCCTTTTTTTATCAAGTATTTTTACAAAAAAATAATCAAATATTGACACACAAATTGAAGATATGTTATTAAAAAAATATAAATAATTAGCACTCGAATAAGAAGAGTGCTAATATTGAAACATTGACATTATTTCCTACATAATTTCTAAAAAGGAGAGGTTTAAATGGAAAAAACACAATTTAAAGCAGAATCCAAAAGACTTTTAGAAATGATGATTAACTCTATTTATTCTAAGCGTGAGGTATTTTTAAGAGAGTTAATTTCTAACGCAAGTGATGCGATTGATAAAATGTATTACAAAGCATTAACGGATGATTCATTAAGCTTTGAAAAAGAAAGCTATTTTATTAAAGTCGAGGCTGACAAGGAAAATAGACTTTTGAAAATTAGCGACACTGGAATTGGTATGACGAAGGATGAGCTAGAAACCAACCTGGGAACTATTGCGAAAAGTGGTTCGTTAGCATTTAAAAATGAAAACGAATTAAAAGATGGCCATGATATCATAGGTCAATTTGGTGTAGGTTTTTATGCAGCTTTTATGGTAGCGGATGTCGTAACTGTTATTAGTAAGGCTTTAGGCAGTAACCAAGGCTATAGATGGGAATCTACTGGTGCAGATGGTTACACCATTGAACCTGTTGAAAAGGATACAGTTGGGACTGAAATTACGTTAAAAATTAAAGAGAATACAGAAGAAGAACAATACGATGAGTTTTTAGAAGAGTACGAATTAAAGGCGATTATTAAAAAATACTCTGACTTTATTCGCTATCCAATTAAAATGGAAGTAACAGGAAGACGTGAAAAAGAAGGTAGCGAAGATGAGTGGGAAGATTACAAAGAAGAGCAAACTATTAATAGTATGGTTCCAATCTGGAGAAAAAATAAAAATGAGCTAACAGTTGAGGATTATGAGAAATTCTATGCAGAAAAGCATTATGGTTTTGACAAGCCTCTTAAGCATGTTCATATTAGTGTTGATGGAACCATAAGATACAATGCAATTCTATATATTCCTGAAAAAATGCCGTTCGATTATTACTCAAAGGAATTTGAAAAAGGATTAGAGCTTTATTCCAATGGTGTCTTAATTATGAATAAATGCGCTGATTTACTACCAGACCACTTCAGCTTTGTAAAGGGAATGGTAGACTCTGAGGATTTATCGCTTAATATTTCAAGAGAAATCCTTCAGCATGATCGCCAATTGAAGCTGATTGCTAAAAATATTAGCAAAAAGATTAAGAGCGAATTACAAAGCTTATTGAAAAACGAAAGAGAAAAATACGAAGAGTTTTATAAATCCTTTGGCAGACAATTGAAGTATGGAGTATATAGTGATTTTGGAACGAACAAAGAGGAATTACAGGACCTCTTAATGTTCTATTCTTCCAAAGAGAAGAAAATGGTTACGTTAGATGAATATGTATCCAGAATGTCAGAGGATCAAAAATACATTTATTATGCTTCCGGGGAATCATATGAAAGAATTGAAAAGCTACCACAAACTGAATTAGTTTCTGAAAAGGGATTTGAGATTTTATACTTTATCGACGATATTGATGAATTTGCCATTAAAATGTTAATGAATTATAAAGAAAAAGAATTTAAATCAGTCGCAAGTGGGGATCTAGGAATTGAGTCAGATGCGGACCAGAATGACACAGATTCCGTAGCAAATGAACATAAAGAACTCTTTGATTATATGAAATCTACTTTAGCGGGCAAAGTAAAGGATGTTATCGTGTCAAAACGATTAAAATCACATCCAGTTTGTTTATCCACTGATGGTGAATTAACCATTGAAATGGAAAAAATCCTAGCTATGATGCCAGATAACCAAAACATCAAGGCAGAAAAAATCCTAGAGATTAATGCTAACCATGAAGTGTTTAAATCCTTAACAGATGCATTTGAAAACGATAAAGATAAATTAAACTTATTCACGAGCCTACTGTACAACCAAGCCCTTTTAATCGAAGGACTTCCAATCCAGGATCCAGTAGAATTCACTAATAACATCTGCAAAATCATGAAATAAAAGAAATTGAAATAGGAATTTAGCT
>DASQIV010000573.1:0-3520 GCA_035631415.1 Pseudoneobacillus sp.
ATTATGAATTGGACATAGACAAGATATTTCATTTTCTTTACAATTGAAAAGTAGATTTCTACAAATTTCTCTAATAATCTACAATATTCTACGAGGTGTAATCATGAACCTATTTTCTGGATCGATCTCGACTTTAGAACAAGCACTCAATTATTCAAGTGCAAAGCAAAAAGTCATTTCTCAAAATATTGCAAACGTTGATACTCCAAATTATAAAGCGATGGATGTCAGCTTTAAGGATGTATTAGAGAATGAATTACATACACCTATAGCGGCTATCCGAACCAATAAACGTCATTTTGATTTTTCGTCATCGATTTCTACTGGCCCAAAAATGATTAGCCGTAACAATGTACAGTTTAACCAAAATGGAAATAGTGTAGATTTAGATAAGGAAATGGCTGATTTAGCAACCAATCAAATCTATTACAATGCAATGATAGAACGAATAAATGGAAAGTTTTCAACACTACAGAGTGTGATAAGAGGAGGTAAGTAACGGTGTCAATGTTCCATAGCATGAATACAACCTCATCGGCTTTAACAGCTCAACGATTAAGAATGGACGTTATTTCCTCTAATATGGCGAACGTAGACTCTACTAGAGGGAAATATATAAATGGTGAATGGGTACCTTATCGTCGGAAATCAGTTGTATTGGAACCAAAAGGTGGTACATTTAATTCTTTTCTAAATGTAGCGATGGGTAATGGAGGAAGTCAAACGATTGGCAATGGTGTAAAAGTTTCAAAGGTGGTTGAGGATACAGAAACACCATTTAAAATGGTTTACGATCCTGAGCACCCAGACGCAAATGAAGACGGTTATGTTCAATTACCAAATGTTGATCCGTTAAGAGAGATGGTCGATTTAATTAGTGCAACTCGTTCTTACGAAGCAAACGTTACAGTTTTTAACGCATCTAAAGGTATGTTAATGAAAGCACTAGAAATTGGAAAGTAAAGGAGTGCTTAAATAAATGGATAAAGTTATGTTTCCATCAGTTAATCAAATGTATACAAATAATAAATTAAGTGCCACTGCTCGTCCTTCTATTACACCATTCGAAGCTCAGAAAAGTTTTGCGTCCGTATTAAAAGAAACTTTAAATAATGTTAATAAAGCTCAATTGCAATCGGATGCTATGACTGAAAAACTAGCAAGGGGAGAAAATGTCGATCTTCATCAAGTAATGATTGCTTCCCAGAAAGCTAGTATTACTCTTCAAGCAACCTTAGAAGTTCGAAATAAAGTAGTCGAAGCTTATCAAGAAATGATGAGAATGCAAGTTTAATAGATTAAATGAATTTGATAAATGGAGCGGTTATTAACTGCCGACTATCAAGACAGAATAACCGGGGGTTATTATGAACGAATCGTTTCAGAAAAATTTTATAAAATTAAAAGAATATTGGAGTAACCGAACTAAAAAGCAAAAGCTTACGTACGTAGGCTCTTTCTTCTTTTTTGTTCTTGCTATTTCTTTAATTGTCTTTTTTACATCAAGAACGACAATGGTCCCTCTTTATAGTAATTTGTCTCCATCTGAAACAGGAGCTATTAAGGAAAATTTAGATGGACGAGGGATTGTTTCTGAAATTAGTGATGGTGGGACAACTATTAAGGTACCTGAGGAAGTAGTAGATACTCTAAAGGTTGAGCTTGCAGCTCAAGGTATACCTAAATCAGGTAGTATCGATTATTCCTTTTTTAGTCAAAATGCAGGTATCGGAACCACGGATAATGAGTTTAAAGTAATGAAGCTTGATGCCATGCAAACAGAAATTGCTAACTTAATAAAGGGAATTGATGGAATAAGTGATGCTAAGGTAATGATTACACTCCCTGACAAAGGGATTTTCGTCAGTGATCAAACAGAGGAAGCTTCAGCCTCCATTGTATTAAATACAAAACCTGGCTATCAATTTGAAGATTCACAAATTAAAGCTCTTTATCATCTAGTATCCAAAAGTGTACCAAATCTCCCTACTGATAATATCGTCATTATGAATCAATACTTTGAGTATTTTTCACTAAATGATGAAAAAAATTCCAATGGTTCATCATTTGCTTCACAAAATGAGATTAAGAAAGAGATAGAACGAGATGTACAGCGCCAAGTTCAAAATATGTTAGGTACATTAATGGGACAAGACAAAGTAGTAGTATCGGTATCGGCTGATGTCGATTTCACACAGGAAAATCGAGAAGAAAATCTTGTCACTCCAGTAGATGCTGAAAATATGAAAGGTATCGCAGTAAGTGCCCAAAAGCTTACAGAAACCTTTACTGGGAATGGTGCCCAAGCTGGTGGTATTCCACAAGGTGAACAGGCGACAGACACAGCCCCTTCATATGTAGAAGGGACCAACTCAAACGGTGATTATGAAAAAATAGAAGAAACTATAAATAATGAAGTAAATCGTATCCGTAAAGAAATCGTCGAAAGTCCATATAAAGTGAGAGATTTAGGTATTCAGGTAATGGTTGAACCACCTAATCCTAAGGATGCTACTTCACTTCCGCAAGAGCGTGTAGATGATATTACGAAGATATTAGGCACGATTGTTCGAACAACAATTGATAAAGATGCACTAGGAACAGAACTAACTGATGAAGCTCTTAAGGATAAGATTGTTGTTTCAGTCCAGCCGTTTAACGGAAAAATCAAGTTTAATGAGCAAACAAAACAAGCCCTACCTTGGTGGACATATGCTGTAGGTGGCGTGTTACTTGCAATCATATTATTATTAATTTTCTTGAATTTAAGAACAAAGCGTAGACGTGAAGAGGAAGAACAAGCAGCTGCACTAAAAGAAATAGAACCAATTTTTGTTCCGGATGTTAATGATGAGACGGAAACAGAGAATAGTGTACGTAAAAAACAACTAGAAAAAATGGCAAAAGAAAAACCAGAAGATTTTGCTAAACTATTACGATCATGGATTGCGGATGAATAGAAATAAGGAGATGTCTTAAAACATGGTAAAAAAAGACCAAAAAGAATTAACTGGAAAACAAAAAGCGGCCATACTCCTTATTTCACTTGGTCCAGATGTGTCCGCATCAGTTTATAAACACTTAAATGAAGAAGAAATCGAAAAATTAACATTAGAAATATCGGGGGTTAGAAAAGTAGATTCCCAATCGAAGGAAGAAATATTAGAAGAATTTCATAACATTGCTTTAGCACAGGATTATATTACTCAGGGTGGAATAGGCTATGCGAAGACAGTCTTAGAAAAGGCACTTGGGGCTGAGCAGGCTGCAATTATCATTAATCGTCTAACTTCCTCACTCCAAGTAAGACCTTTTGAATTTGCTAGAAAAGCGGATGCTGCCCAAATCCTAAATTTTATTCAAAATGAACATCCACAAACGATCGCGTTAATTTTATCTTATTTAGATTCTGCAAAAGCTGGTCAAATACTTTCGGAATTACCTCAAGAAATGCAAGCGGATATCGCTAGAAGAATTGCTGTAATGGATAGTACTTCTCCTGAAATTATTAATGAGGTAG
>DASQIV010000574.1:0-3107 GCA_035631415.1 Pseudoneobacillus sp.
AGGGGATCGCAAGAATGATTAAGTAAATTTCATTTTCATCAAGTTTACTTGGAAGGGGCATTATTAAATCGACTCCTTCCTAATTCTTTTAACCAGTAGGCAAAAATAAGGGAGAGAATCGCCACGGTCCCGCCCATATAGCCCCATTTTAGAAAAGTCATATTCCTAATCACAACGATGTGAAACATCTCATTTATGGTTTCAAAACTGCTAAATAAACATATCCATAATAGAGATAGAGAGAATTTTATGTAGAGATGCCTATTAATCCTTTGTAAAAAGAAAAGAGAAAAAGGAACTAAAATAATACGATCCATTATGAGATGGATGAGACTATATTTGTTTTCATTTATCGTAATCCATTCATGGTTAAGGGCAAATACATCATAAATGAGAATCGTGATAAATAGAATAAAAAAATAATGGCCTAAAGACTGTACTATATCTTTTCTGCAAGCACGCAACCATAGAAAGATAAAGGTGACACAAATGATAATCTTCAAAAATAAGTACATACTTAACTCCTGCTACTTCCTCAAATATTTTGAAATAACCCTAAAAGTATTTCCACAAAGATATGAAAATAATCGTGCTAGAGCAAAATCGGCAAAATCCTACTAAAGGGATTTTATACTATTTTCTAAAAATCCCAGTAAAATGTATGCTATTATAATATTAATTTAGTAAATTTATCCTATTTAAGAATGTGATCACTATTAACAATTGACATTATATAAAAATTTAATAGGAAAATAGGTGTTGAAATGAAAATCGTTATTGCCATTATCATATTTGTCCTTGTGGGGGTTTTGTATGAGCAACTCTCACGTCGCAATGTAAGGAAAAAAACGATTCCCGGTTTAATGATCGATATAGGAGGACGCCATCTCCACGTTACTGATTCTGGGGGAGATGGGCCTACGGTGGTAATTATTCATGGTGCTGGTGATTCCTCTTATTCGTGGATACATATAAGAAATGAATTGTCAAAATTTACTCGTGTCATTACATTTGACCGACCTGGTATGGGATCGAGTGATCTAGGCCCGGACCCGACCCCAGATCATACTGTCAAAGAAATACACGATTTATTGGAAAAAATGGCGATTACGGGACCCTGCATACTTGTAGGACACTCCTTAGGAGGGTTGATTTCCCGTCTCTATGCAATGGAATATCCCGAAAAAGTGTCTGGTTTAGTCTTTTTAGACTCAACCCACGAATTTCTTAAAGATGATGTTAAATTTAAACAAGGATTTGCTGCTCTGGGTGTAATGCTGAAGATATTGAAAATGCTCTCTCCATTGGGAGTTCCTCGGTTCTTTGGTAATGTATTAGGAATCCTTCCAATGTTTGGGAGTGAAAAATCGTATTATCGTAAGCAAATTAGCTCCTCTGAATTTAAGCAATGGAAAGAAATGGTTTATCAGATTTTTGCAGGAAGAACAGCTGGTGCAGAGTTTAAAATGGCTCAAGCACATATTGAAGTGGCAGCATCAAGATTAAATACAAGTAAGGAAAATCCCCAATTTGGCGACCTACCAATTGCAGTGGTTAACAACCCAGGATTTGGCGAAAACTGGACAGAAATGCAGAAAGAGCTTGCTTCACGTTCAACGAACCATTTTCACAAGACGAGTGACCGAAAAGGACATAGCTTGCAAATGCCACGTCCGGAGTATGTGCTTGAGGCGATTCAGTATGTGGTTAATCAAACAACATAAAATAGGTAGCTGTATAAGTGCTTGCAAATGACAACCCTACTCTTCAAATTCCAGTAAGTATCAACATATTTAGAAAGATAGTTGTTTTCCTCTTGATAGGAAAACAACTATTTTTTTTCTGAAAACGACTGCTGATCATATTTGAGAATCAAAACAGGATTCCTTTTTAGAAAATCCCATTCTCATTAGGTGAATTCTCCGGAATAGCCATGCCGATATCCCATGCTTCGACAATAAGGCCATTATGGAAAAGGAAGATATGTACTAAAGCTGCTCCTGGATCATCTTGATTTTGCTTCACATGAGAGTGAACCCAAACAAATTCCCCATCTTCAATCGATCGTTTGATCTCAAAAGTCTTGTCAGGGTTTTGGGTAGCATTCTCTTCCATTGCTATCATAAGGGATTGTGCATCACCCTTGAAATAGGCATTATGATGGCGGAAATCTGGGCCGATGAACTTTTGGTAAGCTTCTCGAACCCTCCCGGACGCCACGAGTTTCAGAAACGATACGGCTTTTTCTTTCAGAGAAAGGGTCTCATTATCCCGTTCATTCATTGTAATCAACCTTTCTTGTTCAGATCTGTCCTACTAATTTTATCCTAAACAGTAGTCTTTCTTCTAGTTCCAATGATGTTCTTAAGGTTATTTAAAATATTATCTGAAAAGTAATTATTTTACTTTATAAAGTAAAAAGTCTGTTTTATAATGTTCTTAATTGGATAATTTTAGAAAAAGGGATGATAAAAATGGCAACCACTCATTATCTTAATCCTGACTCATATACGTTACATGGTTTTTTCGATAGGGATCTTCGTCCGACGTTAGAAATCAATTCTGGTGACTCCGTCATTTTTCAAACACTTGATTCCGCCTGGGCAATTGAAAAACGATTAGAAATAGGTGGCCGTAGAATGAAATTCACGGGACTTGCTGAGGAAAGAGTGCACAATCAATTTGGGCATTCCTTAGTTGGACCCGTTTGGATTAATGGAGCTAAGGCAGGTCAAACATTGGAAATTAAAATAAATGAAATCGTACCGGGGGACTATGGTTGGGTATCTGCAGGAGGCTTCCCTAGCTATTGGAATCAGAAGACAAACCTTCTCGATGTAGATGAAGTAACACTAGATTTTGATCTTGATAGGGAAAATTTAATAGCAAAGAGTAGGTTTGGAGATTTTGATTATCGTATTAAGATGCGTCCGTTTATGGGGATCATGGGCATGCCTCCAAATTTGCCAGGCAGGCATACGACAGTTGTACCGAGACCATGGGGTGGAAATCTCGATTGTAAAGAATTAGTTGCTGGCAGTACGCTTTATTTGCCTATACCAGTAGAAGGGGCACTTTTTTCAATAGGTGATGGTCATGCTGCCCAG
>DASQIV010000575.1:0-5784 GCA_035631415.1 Pseudoneobacillus sp.
TGCTAAAGTGTATAACCAAAAGTATTTATCTAGTATCCTTTTTGATAGTCGACTAGGTTAATGGAAGGAACTTCACCAGCGATATACTTTTTGAAGTAAGGGATAAAGATATCTTCGATTAATCGTTGATTATACTTTTCTGTCGAACCTGCTGTATGGGGAGTGATGATGACATTTTCCAGTTCCCATAACGGATTATCTTCAGGAAGCGGTTCTTTTTCAAATACATCTAGTCCAGCACCAGCTATTTTTCCTTCCCGTAATGCTTCGATCAATTCCTCTTCAACGGCAATTTCTCCACGTCCAATATTGATAAAGAAGGAGGAAGGTTTCATTAGGTTAAATTGCTCAGCTCCAAATAAATGATAGGTTTCCTTAGTAAGCGGTAAAGTAACGACAACATAATCACATTGAGGTAAAATTGTATTCAAATTTTCAGTAGTATACATTTCATCCACAAAGTCTTCGGCAACTCCAGAATGACGAATTCCTAACACCTTCATTCCAAAAGCCTTTGCTAGCTTTGCTGTTTCTTTCCCAATTGCCCCTACTCCAATAATCCCAACGGTCTTTTCATGCAATTCAAGCTTTAAACCAGAATGGTGCCATGTTTTGGTTTGTTGATTTCTCACGTATGTATGGATTTTTCTTGTTAAGGCTAGCATTAAGGCGAAAATTGTTTCAGAGATTGGAAAAGCATGAACTCCATTAGCACTTGTTACTTGAATTCTTCTAGATTCCAATTCAGCTAATGGCAAATTGTTTACACCCGCACTCCATGTCTGAAGCCATCGTAACTTGGAATCCTCCTGCAGTCCTAATTCAGTAATCTCCTTTTTCCATCCAGCAATAATCTCTGCATCCTTCAAATGATCTTCCCAAACAGAAGATTCCTTCCCAATAATTAATTCCCACCCTGTAGCAACACTCTCTAAGCTCTTAATAAGATGTTCCTCTAAGTTCTGTGTAATGATTAACTTCCTTGGTTGCATTATCATTCCTCCTATAAACTTCGTCTTCCTAGCTATCATCTTAGCAAAAATAGAAAAAGAATATGAGAGTCTAGTTTCAAATTCTTTTAAAAATCTTCTAACAGTTCCCAAGCAAATAAAAGAAAGAGGAATGTGAATAGAGCAGTAATCATAAATTATGATAATGGCCAAATTAGGTTTCGGAGGGTAAGCAATACTAGAATAATAATTTAGGAACTCTAAATAAATCGGTGTAAATACATATTTATCCATTAATTGAAGGTGAAAAGGAAGAAGAAAGGCTTATGGTTTTGCTAGTTAATAGGTAATAAATGTTCCAAAAGTTGCATCTAATAAAAATATTTTACAAAATTACTAAATTTCGACATAATTTTCGTGACAACATATGTCATAATAGTCATAATATTTATTATATTGTAATAGTCAGATTATTAAAAATAGAAAATGCTAGGCAGGTGTAAATGTGAGTAAGGAACCTATTCTTAAAATAAAAGATTTAAAGGTATCATTTTTGTCTGGGAAAAAGTATGTGGCTGCCGTTGATGGGGTTACTTTTGAATTAAATGATGGAGAGATATTAGGCATTGTAGGAGAGTCTGGGAGTGGAAAAAGTGTGACCTCGTTAACGACGATGGGCTTAATTCCTATACCACCTGGAAAAATAGAAGGTGAAATTACATTTGATAGTAAAGATTTAACGAATCTTACTGAAAAAGAGTGGAGAAAAATTCGTGGAAATCAGATATCAATGATCTTCCAAGAACCAATGACTTCATTAAATCCATTGTTTACAATTGGCAATCAATTAATGGAGGCAATTCGATTACATACCGATCTTTCGAAAGCAGAAGCTAAGGTCCGATGTATTGAATTATTAAAGCTAGTTGGAATCCCAAGAGCTGAAGGAATTTTAAAAGAGCATCCACATCAATTATCCGGTGGAATGAGACAAAGGGTCATGATTGCCATGGCTATGGCATGTAATCCGAAAGTATTAATTGCGGACGAGCCTACAACTGCACTTGATGTGACGATACAAGCACAGATTCTTGCGCTTATGAAGGATTTAAATAAGAAAACAGGCACCTCTATTATCCTTATTACTCATGATTTAGGGGTGGTAGCTGAAATTTGTGAGCGTGTAATCGTCATGTATTCTGGACAAATTGTAGAGCAGGGCGATGTCCGTACCATCCTTAAGGATCCTCAGCATCCTTATACAAAAGGGCTATTGAAATCTGTACCAGATTTACGCGGTAAAAAAGACCGCTTGTACAGTATTCCTGGAAGTGTTCCAACACCAGGAACCGTGCAAAAGGGTTGTCGCTTTGCTGCTAGATGTGAAGCAGCATTTGGAAAATGCTTTGAAGAATCTCCTGAATTAATCGCAATGGAAAAGGGTGGACATCAAGTAAGATGTTTCTTACATACAATGAAGGAAAGGAGTGACGAACATGTCGGAGTTACTTCTTGAGGTAAACGGCTTGAAAAAATATTTCCCGATAACGGGAGGTCTTTTTGGTAGGAAACAAGGTGAGGTTAAAGCAGTTGACGATGTTTCTTTTTATGTCAAAAAAGGAGAAACATTAGGAATTGTTGGAGAGAGTGGCTGTGGAAAATCGACGACTGGTCGATTGCTGATGCGCTTAATCGAAGCGAGCGATGGAAAAATTCTTTTTGAAGATAAAGAGATTACGAGCATGTCTAAGTCAGAGCTTAGAAAAACGCGTCGTGACATTCAAATGGTCTTTCAAGATCCATATGCTTCTTTAAATCCACGTCACTCAATTGAACAAATCTTAGAAGAACCTCTCATTGTTCATGGTATTGGAACAAAAGTGGAACGAAAGAAGCAAGTAAGAGAAATGCTTGAGGTAGTTGGATTAAGCAGTTACCATGCACGCCGATATCCACATCAGTTTAGTGGTGGTCAACGTCAGCGTATCGGGATTGCGAAAGCGCTCATGACCAAGCCAAAGCTGATTATTGCAGATGAGCCTGTATCTGCGCTTGATGTTTCAATCCAAGCTCAAGTATTAAACCTAATGAAAGATATTCAAAAAGAGTTTCAACTTACTTATATATTTATTGCCCATGATTTAGGTGTTGTTCGCCATATTAGTGATCGTGTAGGCGTGATGTATTTAGGTAGATTAATAGAATTAGCAGATAGTGAAGAGCTTTATGAAAATCCAAAACATCCTTATACAAAAGCACTTTTATCTGCTGTTCCAATACCTGATCCAGATATTAAAAGGGAAACGATATTAATCGAGGGTGAGCTTCCAAGCCCAGCTAATCCTCCATCTGGATGTGCTTTCCATACAAGATGTGCTCAATGTATGGATATTTGTAAAACCGCAAGACCAACTGAGCGCAATCTAAATGGTCATTTTGTTGCATGTCACTTATATAACGAGTAGCATGCTGCATTTATGATATATAAAAAAAGAAATAGGGGGAAAAAATGCTTATGAAGAAAAACACATTCAAAATGCTGTTAGTTGCTTTTTTAGCAATCAGTATGTTCCTTGTTGGCTGTACAAGCAAAACAAACGAACCTGCTGACAGCAGCAGTGGCAAAGATAATGGGTCAGAAGAAAATTCTGCACCAGCAAAAGATGTTCTTGTGTACGGACGTGGAGGAGATTCTGCTTCTCTTGATCCAATTACAACAACTGAAGGGGAAACCTTCAAAGTAACAGAAAATATCTATGAAACGTTAACTTCATTTGGTGAATCAGATACTACAGTGAATCCAGGTCTTGCTGAATCATGGGATATTTCTGATGATGCTTTAACTTATACATTCAAGCTTCATGAAGGTGTTAAATTCCATGATGGAACTGACTTTAACGCAGATGCAGTTGTGTATAACTTCAACCGTTGGATGAATGGGGACGAAGAAAAGTTCCCTTACTATACAATGTTTGGTGGTTATGTAAACGACGAAGGTCACGTAATTAAAGAAGTGACAGCTGTTGATGAACATACTGTTAAATTTGTATTAAAAAGACCACAAGCTCCGTTCTTAAAGAACTTAGCTATGTCTCCATTTGGTATTGCTAGCCCGGCTGCTATTGAGAAGTATGGCGATGAATTCAGAGCAAATCCAGTAGGAACAGGACCATTCAAATTTGTTGAGTGGAAAGCAAACGATACAATCACGATTGAAAAGAACCCAGACTACTGGCAAAAAGGATTACCTAAGTTAAGCAAAGTCATTTTCCGTGTTATTCCAGAAAACGCAGCTCGCCTAAATGCTCTTGTTAACGGTGAAATTGATGTAATGGACGGATTAAATAACTCTGATGAAGCAGCAGTATTAGCTAATGCTAACCTTCAAGTTCTTGAACGCCCATCTATGAACGTTTCTTATATTGGATTAAACAATACGAAAAAACCGTTTGATAACAAGCTAGTACGTCAAGCGATTAACCATGCGATTAATAAACAAGCGATCATTGATGCTTTCTACGGTGGTAAAGCAGATGCAGCGGTTAACCCAATGCCTCCATCTATCGAAGGGTACAATGATGCAGTTGAGCCATATGAATACAATGTAGATAAAGCAAAAGAATTATTAGCTGAAGCAGGATATGCTGATGGATTTGAAATTGACTTCTATGCACCGCCTATTCCACGTGGATACTTACCAGAAGGAATGAAGGTTGCTGAGGTTGTTCAAGCAGACCTAGCTAAAATCGGAGTGAAGGCGAACATCAAGACAATCGACTGGAGTACTTATGTACAAAAAGCGGCTGCTGGTGAATTTACTGCCTTCATGATGGGTTGGACAGGAGACAATGGAGATCCTGACAACTTCTTATATACATTACTTGATAAAGATGCTATTGGAAGTAACAATAATGCTTACTATAGCAGCGATGAGTTACATGAAATTTTAATTAAAGCACAAACAATTACAGATCAAGCAGAACGTAATGAGCTTTACAAGCAAGCTCAGGTTATCATTCATGAGGATGCTCCGTGGGTTCCACTTACTCACTCCATTCCATTATTGGCAGCAAGTAAGGATTTGAAGAACTATATTCCACATCCAACTGGATCTGAATCATTAATAAATGTAGAATTTGCAAACTAATCATTTAAAGCAATGAACCTAATAACAAAGTTGTAAAAGGGGAGGGAGCTTTGCCTCCCCTTTTATTGACTAATAGGAGTTTTTAAGCTCTGAAGTGTTTTATAAAGGGGTGAAAGCAGTGTTCAATTATACGGTCCGCCGTTTATTTTCATTAATACCAGTCTTATTTGGAATGACCCTTGTTGTTTTTGCGATAATCCATGCTATACCAGGGAATCCAGCTCAGGTTATTCTCGGGCAAAGGGCCACGGCAGAATCGATTGCCGCATTAACAAGTCAATTAGGGTTAGACCGACCTTGGTACATACAGTATTTTGATTATTTAGGCTCTCTTTTCCAAGGCGATTTAGGATCCTCCTTACGGACACATGCACAAATAAATCAAGAAATTTGGCCATACTTGGCTGCAACATTTGAATTAACTCTTGCCGCGATGATTATAGCTGTTGTCGTCGGTGTCAATGCAGGAATTATTAGTGCGTGGTTTTCAAAATCATGGTTTGATTACGTTGCAATGGTATTCGCCCTTGTAGGTGTGTCTATGCCAATTTTTTGGTTAGGATTAATGATGCAATGGGGATTCTCAATTGAGTTAGGGTGGTTACCAACAACGGGAAGAAATGATGTAAGGGATCCAATACAGTCGTTTACGAATTTGTATTTGATTGACACGTTATTACAGGGAAG
>DASQIV010000576.1:0-6028 GCA_035631415.1 Pseudoneobacillus sp.
TAGGATTGGATTTCCTGATAAGGACCTGTTGAAATTTTTAACGCCCGCTCAAAATGGGCCAAAAACGGATAGTCACTCATTACTATTCTTATTTTTTGATTAAGAGCAGCAGCAACGATAGCTAAAGCACCACCTTGTGATTCACCAAAGACACCAACACGGTCAAGGTCGATATTTTCCAAAAGAAAAGCCCAGTTAACACAAGCCAATACATCTCGATAGACATTTGCATAATAATACGATTCCTTTTCTTCTAAACCTAATGTCATCCATCCTTGTATTTGTGTTCCATTTGGATATCTAGCGTAATCTGGAGAAAAACCTTGCCCTCTCACTTCAAAACTTACAACGGTTATTCCCTGTAATGCCCATTTTAAATATTGATGAATTTGCCCTCTACTATCTGTATAACCATGAAAATGAAGTAGAGCTGGGGTTTTCAATGATGAAAACTTTGGAGCAATCAACCATGCTCTAAGTGGTGTTCCATCCCAAGAATAAATCGTCACATCCGCAACCTTCACTTGTTTGACTTGGTAAGAAATCCACTTTATTTCAGATTTTGGATGGTTGGGTACTTGGTTTAGCATGCCTTGCCAAAACAAATCAAAATTACTTTTGTTAGTTAAAGGGGGTTTATAGTCCATTAATTGTTCTATCGGGAAATCACCTACTTGACGTAACATACTATCACTCCTAGCAAATTACTAACATTCAATCATTTATCTTTTGACACCTGAAAATTAGCAAAATCTACTGTACTTCTACATAAGCTACTGCAGGGTCACGATTATTCGTATTAGGTGTATGCTTTTTCTGTTGATGAATAACAGTTCCATCCTCTAGGTGAATCCAAGTTTGAAAAGCTTTTGTGTTTTCATCTAACACAATCACCCTTGCTCCTTTTAAAAACCCTTCTTTACCATAGGTGTTATATCCAGTTGCCCTTCCATAGCATAATTGAATACCAAAAAGTTCCCCATGGAAGTCATTGATATGATCATGCCCCACAAATACACCCATCATATCCTTTCTTTCTACCATAGCTGAAAATATACCTGAGTTGATTTTTGGACATCCAATAGCTTCTTGTTTATTCCCATAACTAATATGATAATCCCAAAGCTCATTAAACTCAGGTAAAGGAATATGAAAGAATGCTAGTGATGGTATCGGGACTCCGTTATTAAAATCATTTAACTCTATAGAACGCTGTATATACCAATCAATTTGATTTCGTTTTATCCAGTCGTATCCGCCTATTTTTACAGGAGCATTGGCACCCGAATCAATAAAATAGAGTGCAAATGCCCTTTTCCCTGCTCCATTTACGACGGATAATTCGAAATTTCCAACTCCAAAAAGATTTTCATCACCATGCCTTGATCGGCAATTTGGAAATTTTAACTGTAATTCCATTAACTCTTTTTTAGTTATATTTCCTTCTTCATCATGATTCCCGAAAATAATAGCCCATGGGATATTTCGTTTCTCCATTGGAATGATTGACATTGGAAAAATCGATTCTGGCTCCTTACACTTTTCTCCCCTAATGACATCACCAGTTATAACTACGAAGTTAGGATTCTCAGTATCTAGTATTTTTTCCATAGTATGGATTGTTTTTCGGTCAAGTGATGAACCATCTTGCAAATGCAGATCACTAAACTGAACAATTTTAAACGTACCATCATTATTCAGTTTCAGGTTTTCCAAAATAACCCCTCCATTACAAAAGTTTCATTTATAATGTCACTGGCTTTTTTAATTTTGCAGACTCATACGCAGCCAAGGCAACCTCCATTGCTTTTAAGCCATCGAATCCAGAAATAGAAGGTTCTCTATCTTCTTTAATACACGCCACAAAGTCATAAACAAGTCCTTTATCCATGTTATTGCCCCAAAATTCTCTACTTACTTTATTTTGCTTATCACTGTATAGAATTAAATTTTGGGCAAAGGCATCTAATCTTGTTGCACCCTTTGTTCCAATGATTTCAAGTGTTACATCCCCCCATGTTGGAAAAGAATGGCAACGTGACCAACTAGGATCATGCGAGGCAAAAACTCCATTTTCAAATTCCAACATTAATAGACCACAATCATCAATATCGATATCACTGAACTTTGTATCTATTTCAGCGAAAACCTCTTTTACCTCACTATTCATAAACCATCTCATCAAATCGATGACATGTACGGTGTGATCTAATACTGCTCCTCCTCCTGATTGCTCTTGATCGACAAACCAACCTCCAGGATTTTGACCTCTATTTGTGCCTCTTAATGCAACAATTCTACCAAGGTCCCCATTTTCGATCATTTTCTTAACCCTTTGTACTGGGGCATTATAACGAACAGGAAATGCAGTCTGCAGTTTAACATTGTGTTGTTTACAAGCCTCAATTATTCTCCAAGCATCTTCAACTGTCGTTGCTAGAGGTTTTTCACAAAGAATATGTTTTTTCGCTTCTGCTGCTGCAACTGCTACTTCCATATGCTTTGCGTTCTCTGTACAAATAATCACTGCATCAATATTTTCTGATAATAATTGGGAATAATCTTTAAAATATTTTGTGTTATATTGATTAGCGACAGCTCTACCTCTTTCTTCATTTTCATCTGCTATTCCGTACAATTCGACTCCATCGAGTTCAACTAAACAATTAGCATAGCTATGTGCATGCATATGGGCGAAGCTAACAATTCCAATCTTCATGTGTGTTCACCTCTTTATAGAAATACTGGCTGGCCAGTTTTAACAGATTCAAGTGCTGCAAGACTAATTTCTAAAGCTTTATAGGCATCTTCTGCCGTAACAATTGGTTGTTTATCATTAATAATACAATCAATAAAATGCTCTAATTCGATTTGATACGGATTTTTCTCTAGAGGACTTTCTGGTACAGCTACTCCACCGATACCGGCTTTTGAGCTTCTAAGAGATGATTTTATTGGTGCAATATCATCACTATTAAAATGAATAATCCCATCTTTACCTGCAATTTCAAGCTCTACCATAAAACCTTCTGGATAGGCCCAGGTACCTTCTGTATGGGCGATGATTCCATTTTTAAAACGCAAGCTTACAAGTGCATGGTCCATACGATTCAGATCTCTTCCCCATTGACTCTTTGCATAGACACGCTCTACTTCACCAAAGCACCATCTCATGAAATCAAAATCATGGATAATCATATCGACAATTAATGTTCCACACTTCTCGTAATTGGCATACCAATCTTCCCATGCTTCAGGAAATATTCCGCCTCTCATGGATCTCACCATTGCTACTTCTCCAATTGCTCCGTTTACAACAAGCTCCTTTGCTTTCGAAAACTCTGGAAAAAATCGCAATACTTGAGCGATGAATAACTTAACACCTTCTCTGTTCGTAATTTCTATCATTTCTCTTGCTTGTTCTAGCGTTCTCGCAATAGGTTTTTCACATATAATATGTTTCTTTGCTTTTGCAGCTTTTTCCACAAAATCCCGATGAAGATAAGTTGGCAAACAAATATCAATGACATCTGGTTTTGCTTTTTCAAGCATTTCATCAAAACTAGAAAAGGCAATCGTTTCATTCCTTTCAGCTAGCGGCTCTACAACATTCCTTCTAACATCTACAATACCTACTAACTGTACAGATTTCATTTTGCTATAAGCATCTGCGTGCACAGAGCCCATCGTCCCTGCACCTAAAACGGCTACTTTAATCATCTTTTTCCTCCTTGAATAATGACTTCCATTGATTCTGATAACTCGTAAATAAACCTCTCAGTGAAAAGCTGATATGGCATGACCTCTGCTGTTACATAACCATCGTATTGGATGGCTTTTAATGCTTTCATTACCTGAACCCAATTCACATCTCCATGCAACAAAGTGGTAAAGCCGTGAATATTTCCAACATCTTTTTTGAAATCCTTCAAATGAATTCTCTGTATGTAAGAACCTAGTATGGAAATCCATTGTTCTGGAAAACCGAAATTTAATATATTACCAACATCAAAGTAAGCCTTTACATGAGTTGAATTTATTTCCTCTATAAATCGCTTCATTTCCAAGGGGCTTAATAAAAATTTATTCCATACATTTTCAATGGCGATGGTGACATTGTTGTTTTCTGCATATTTAGCAAGATCAATTAATGATTCCTTTGCTAATTGATATGCCTCGTCATAGTAAATATCTTCATTAACCATTCCTGGGACGACCAGTATCGTATCAATATCGAGCATTTTTGCCATATCTATCATTCTTTTAATAACGTTCTGTGCCTTTTTTCTTACCTCCACATCTTTTGATGTTAATGGATATTTCCAAAATAGACCTGTTGAAAGACTGATTATTTCTAAATGATAGGAACTCACCAATTTACTAATCTCTTTAATCTCTTCAACGGTTGATTCAAGACTAAACATTCCACTTTCCTCTACATTTAATTCCACTCCATGAAAGCCAGCGGTATTTGCAAGCGAAAGTTTCTTTTCTAAAGACCATTGTTCTGGAAAGCACCAAAAATTGATTCCCTTTTTCAACCTATTTCCTCCTCTCTTATCTTCTTAACCAATAAATTATCTGAACAATAAAGAATTTTTCCTTTTTATTTTATATATATGGTGATTTTTTCCTTTAAATGATAATATATTTTTATATAATGTAAAGGAGCTGATACATATGAACGTAAGCTTAAGCATGTGGAGTGTTCACAAATATTGGTACGATGGAGATTGGTCTGTAGTTGATTTTATTGATTTTGCTGGCAATACAAATGCAACAGGTGTTGAATTACTTGATATTTTCTGGAAAAATCAAGAGGAAGAACTTCCTCTTGTTGAAGCAGCATTAAAGCAATATGATTTAAAAGTTCCTTGTTATGCTGCAAGTAATAATTTTGTGTCACACGATTCCCAGTACCGAGAACAACAATTGCAAGATTTAAAGAAAGCTGTTGATATGGCCGTTCATTTTGGTTCCCCTGTCGTTCGTATTTTCTCAGGAAATGTAAATGAAAATGTTACCTTTGAAGATGGTATGAAATATATAATGGAAGGTCTTGAAAAAGCAACCCGCTATGCTGAGAGTAAAAATATTACTCTATGTCTTGAGAACCACGGACAATTTGCTGGAAAAAGCCAACAAGTACTACAAATCATACAAACTATTGATTCCCCAGCGTTGAGAAGTACTTTTGATGCTGGAAATTTCTTGTTAGTAGATCAAAATCCAAATGAAGCAATACTAGAATTAAAAGATGTTGTAAAGCACGTTCATATTAAAGACTTCTTAAAAGTGGAAGGACCTGTGAACCAATCCTTAAAATCCTTAAATGGTGATTATTTTTTAGGAAAGGTCGCAGGTGAAGGAGAAGTTAATCTACCTTTCATATTTAAAACCCTCAAAGATGTTGGCTACGATGGTTGGTACACAGTAGAATTTGAAGGTATTGAAGAACAAATGGACGGATCCATCCGTGCTATAGATAAAACGATTGAACTGTTAAATAGTTGTAAGATTGAAACGGTATAAAGGAAAGTTTAGGCCCAAGGCGTATTGTCTTGGGTTTTTCTATATCATTTCTTACCACTTTCCAATTTTAGTTTCTCGAAAATCCTATTAATAACATTATATTGATAATAAGCTATTAAACTTCCCACACCAAAGATGAGAATCGGAAATTTAACGAGAAAATAAGTAGATATAAATCCTATTAATATAATTATGAATGTCATAAATGGATTCATCATGGCAATAACCAAGGAATTTTTCCAAACCCCTAGTGTACTAGTTCTAAAATGAACCATAACGGGTAAAAGATAAACTGAAGTAAAAATAAAAAGGGATCCTGCAACGCCAAACAATACTAAACCTAGCCAGGAAAAAGAACCAGTTAACCTATTGATAAAATAGAAATCTAGGAATAAGACTAAGGTTAAAAAACTCCAAATTACCCCAGTTAGAAGACTTGATGCAAAATTTTCTTTAAATTGTCTTATGAATGTATGAAATGTATCTATTTCTTCTT
>DASQIV010000577.1:0-6054 GCA_035631415.1 Pseudoneobacillus sp.
GGATTTAATATCAGCATATTATAATGAATATATGACTTTATTTTTAATATGAAGAAGGGGGTTAAAATATGGGTAGTTCTCGTTTTTCTGTAAATGGTATTTGGCAAGGGGATCGGAATGGTAGTGGCACCATTCAATCTGCAGGAGGATTAAATATAGAGGTTTCAGTTCCAAAAGAATTTGATGGCCCAGGAATCGGGTCAAATCCAGAGGAATTACTTATTTCATCTGCTAACAACTGTTATATGATTACTCTATCTGCCATGATAAGTAATCGAAAAATAGAAATTGAAAGATTAGAAGTTATTTCAGAAGGTACGGTTGATAAAGTAGATGGGAAACTCCATTTTCAGCAAATCATTCACAAACCATACATTTACATACGTCCTGACGCTCCTGTTACAGTAGAAAAACTAGAAGAGCTTGCCATCCGAGCAGAAAAAGCCTGTTTTATATCGCAAACGTTAAGAAATAGTATACAGATTTCAGTGGAACCTAAAGTGACAATTTTAAATTAGTTTTCATAATTATATTATGGTAAACTCCCAATAAAATGGGTGGCAGTTTCCGCCTCCCATTTTATTGGGCTTTCTTTTTTTAGGTGATAATACGTGTGGTAAAATATTTAGATATCTTAGTAGCATATACTGATTTTCCAAAAAAATTTACTCTAAGCTTTAAGCTAAATAAGTCCAATCATTTTTGGATCCCGAATGATTCCTGATTGGCCAGGTACCCAATTAGCGGGTACACCTTGACCTGTTTGTCTACCATATTGGATTCCTTGAAGCAATCTTAGTATTTCATAAACATTCCGTCCAACCTCGATAGGATTCACTAACTTTGTGACAATCATTCCTTCGGGGTCAATGATTAATGTTGCTCTAAAGGTAGCTCCAGCATTAGGATTTAATACTCGATATGCTTTACTAATTTCATGTGTTCGATCACTTAAAAGAGGAAAGGTGACCTTTGCTGCAGAGGGAGAAACTTCGGTAAAAACTTTATGGGAATAGACACTATCTGTACTAATCCCAAGGATTTCAGCGTTTATATATTTAAACTGTTCATGAATAGCAGCGACCGCTGCCAATTCGGTTGGTCAAACAAACGTAAAGTCACTCGGATAAAAAAATAAAATGACCCATTTTCCACGATAATCTTCTAGACCTATCTTTCGTATTTTCTTTTGTACAGGATCATAGGCTTCAGCAGAGAATGTTGGTGCCCAATCAGTTGTTTGGGCACAGAATGGTAGATTAATATTGTCTTTTGAGTTCATTTTTTCACCTCAATGTTTAGGTTTCGACAGTAGTAGTCTATGATTGGGGATTTGTCTAGTTGAGCCTATTTACAGCTTGTTGTTCATTTATTTTTTTAAGTTTGTAACTTTTACATTTTAGTTCCGTTTTTAATAATGAAAATATATCTTTTAAGGGAAGTAGAAGAAACATGAAGACTAACTTGTTTATCTTGTTACTGATGTGTTTGTTTATCAATGGTTGTTCACAAACCACTACCACTAGTGCACCAAAAGAGAAACAGGAAACTCAACCAATACCTGAAGAAATTCAGAATGCAGCATCCATGCAAACTAATACGGAGGAGGCGCAGGAGGACAAAACAACCGAAACGGCTATAAATTTTGAGGTTCAATTAGACCATTTAAAAATAAATGTTTCGGATCAATGGAGTATAAATCAAGGATTAGATTCCGTTTCATTCATATTGAATGAAAAGCCGATTGGAGGAATTGAGGGTTTAGGATATTCAGATAGTATTGAAGAACTTGTTCCGAATCATAATGAGATTGTGAAAAAAATCGATCTAAAAAATACAAATGTTAAGGCTACAGAAGTTTTGACCAAAACAGACTCATTAGATGGAACGAGTAAGGAAGAAGTTCATGTCTTTTTATTTATCAATCAAAAAGTAGTTTATGATCTTCATTTTGATTTAAATGAGGTAGATAAAGCGACTATTTTGAGCTTAGTTGAAACAGCCATTCCGCTTTAGTTTCTTAAAACGGCTCTTCGGAATAATTGGTCGTAATTCAAATAATAAAACTATTTATAGATAATAAATAGAAGAAAAGTATGTTTATATTAGGCATAAAGGAACTTCATTATTACTATGACTTTGTGAAAGAATGTACTTAAGCTACCATGTAAGAACGATACTTTCTTACATTTTTTGTGGTGAAGCTTTTGCTTCATGGATGGCTAACGGGAAGGTTAGTTGTGCGAAATGTTTCTAGTTTAAATTGAGAATGGTCACATTTCTCAGATAAAGGCTAGACAGTTCCTTGCGGAACTGAAGGGTTATATCGAAGAATCAAATGATGGAGTAACGTCCTAAAGGGTTCTCTCTAAGTCGAATAGCATTAGATTTAGTAAGGATGATAGTGTTATAAGCTCGGTGAAAAGGCATGAGAAATTACCGTATCAGTTCGGCTGCCGAAATCCTACTCGAGGGAGTGGTGTAATTCATGGTGCTTGAGTTGGATGAATATGGTGAGAATGCGAATAAACCTACCTTTAAAAGGTTAAGCTGACGAACTTCTGAATGTACGGGTCTATACCTTCGATACATAGAAATGTGTATCTCACCAATATGTGAGGTTGGATGTGGGTGAGTAAAAATAACTAATATGAAAATCCATGATACGTTATAGGCGTATGAACGCTAACAGGCTCACAGGAAGCACCTAAGTTCATTCTATAATAGATATAATTCAACGTTGTAAGCTGATAACGTGGAGGACTTACTTCCAATGAATCGTTGACAAGGAAAATACAAATGAAACTAGTTGTTATATAACTTGCTTTTATATCAGTGAAAGTGGTGGCACAGTACCAATGATATGTTAATCCACATGGAGGGATAGCCACTAGACTAATAAAGATTTATTCAACCATGTAAGGCAGTTCTTTATCGATTAATAAGGTTCTTGTGAGACTAAAAGAGGTTTAACTCGAAAGGAGTTACCGACTTATTGAAACGGAAGAAACTGAGGCACAGCGAGTATTATAGTATGCAAGATTGTTTAGATACACTATATGCTCAAAGTGTTAGTGGTCATCACTTCTATGACTTAACAGAATTAATGAGTTCTAAAGAAAATATACGACTTGCCTACCGAAACATTAAAAGAAACACAGGTAGCAAAACTGCGGGAACAGATAAATTAACAATTAAAGATATTCAGAATCTATCAGTGGAAGATGTAATAGCAAAGGTTCAATCCATGTTCAAATGGTACAAACCACAAACAGTTAGGCGTGTTCTCATTCCAAAAGGAAACGGGAAAACTAGACCTTTAGGGATTCCGACGATTTGGGATAGAATCTTTCAACAATGCATACTTCAAATCTTAGAGCCAATTTTTGAAGCGAAATTCCATAATCATAGTTATGGATTTAGACCAAACCGCAACACTCATCATGCCAAAGCTAGGCTCGAATTTCTTATCAATCAAACTGGGCTACACCATTGTGTCGATGTAGATATAAAAGGTTTCTTTGATAATGTGAATCATAGCAAGCTTTTAAAACAAATGTGGTCACTGGGTATAAGGGACAAATCACTTCTTTCTATTATTTCTAGGCTATTAAAGGCAGAGATTGAAGGAGAAGGTATTCCGACAAAAGGAACTCCGCAAGGAGGGATTCTATTACCTTTATTATCTAACATTGTATTAAACGAATTGGATTGGTGGGTTAGTGACCAATGGGAAACGGTTGAAAGCAGATATACTTACTCTACAAACGGAAGTAAATATCAACAATTAAAGAAAACTACTTTGAAAGAGTGCTTTATTATCCGCTATGCGGATGATTTCAAAGTATTATGCCGAACAAGGTCACAGGCAATAAAAATGAATTATGCATTGATAGACTTCCTGAAAACAAGACTAAGCCTAGAAACTAGTGATGAAAAATCAAAAGTTATTAACTTAAAGAAAAACTCTTCCGAGTTTCTTGGTTTTTCTATAAAAGCCATAAGGAAAGGTAAGACAAGATTTGGTTATGTAGCCAGGTCTGATATGTCCAAGAAGGCTAAGACTAATGCTTTCCAAAAGATTAAGGAAGCTATAAAAATAGTTAAGAGAAAACCTTGCATACAGACCGTTTGGAATTTCAATACGGTTGTAATGGGGATTCAAAACTATTACTCTGTCGCTACTCAAATTACTAAAAATCTGAATGAGTTAAACTCTTATCTTCGCAAAACGTTATATAATCAACTAAGGAATTTTAGAACAGAGGCAAGTTTTCATGATATGTCTAAAACCTTACAGAAAAGGTACAGGGGTTATAAGGCTAAATTATATAAGATACAGAGAATGGTCTTTGTGCCTATCCATGCCCAACGGTGGAAAAATACACTCTGTTTTTCACAAGACACTTGTAACTTTACTGCCGAAGGTAGAGCAAAAATACACAATAGCTTGAAGGCTATTAATAAAACAATGCTTTCCTATATCATGAGAAATTATATTCCAAACCGATCTATTGAATACAATGACAACAGAACTAGTAAGTTTATCGCCCAATATGGTAAATGTGCCATATTAGGAGAAGAGTTAGGAATTAATGAATGGCATTGTCATCATATAAATCCTTATTACCTGTCAAAAGATGATAGTTATTCAAACTTGATTATTGTTCATAAAGCAATACATCAATTAATTCACCTTAAAGATATGGTTAAAATAAAAGCTCTTTTACAATCTTTTAAGCTAACTAATAAGCAAAAAGAAAAAGTAAATAAACTACGATTAAAGTGTCAAAATGAATTAATTTAACTTTGGAAATTACACACTCGTCTGCTTATAACATAGAACGAATAAAATGGTTTAGTTGGAACGCCGTATGCGATGAAAGTTGCACGTACGGTGTGAACAAGGGGAAAAGGGAGCGATAACTTCAAACCCTTACCTATCTGTATAAAGAAGAATAATTCATTGAATAAATAATGATAATATGGTTGATATTGTTGTTTTTTTTTAAAAAAAGAGGTGTTCTTCTTGGTTAAGCTATTTATAGTGACAGTTATATTAGTTCTTTTAGTTGCCCTAAAAATGCCCAGAAAAAGAACTAGGCACGAGTTACTAGCTACAATACAGTTTGCATTGTTGATGAATTTTGTAACTGATTTGTATCTTGATTTAAAGTACAAACTTTACTGGTATTTTGATAAAGAACATATAGAGTGGTTGTACCTAGCTGTAGCCCTTGGTGAGATTGCTGTACTGGTTATTATTTTTAATTATTTTCCCCTGAAATCTAATGCCATTAAGAAATTTATATATATCTTGGGATGGGCATGCATTCTTGTATTACTTGAGTTGTATGCAGTTTATATTAAAGTTTTACATTATGGTGAATGGAAAATAATCTATTCGGCGGTGGTTTACTTTATTTCACTATACATCCTTTATTTCGTATTAGACTACACGGCGGATAGAAGAGAAACTCAGTAATAAAGTTGCAATTTCTTTTTGAACTAACGTAAGAGCTTTAGGGAAAAAAGAAAGAGGTTCTTTTTCAATAAAAAAGTCGTCCAATGCAAAAAGGAACGACTTTTTTATTCAAATTCTCTTTATTCTTGCAATTTTTCAAAATCAAAATAATTCCTTTTCAAGTTCAGTCTTGAATTTTAAGGACCATTGTTAAACTTACATTTTAAAAATAGCCCACTAAATGTAAAAATGTTAATAATTTAAGTTCAAATAATAAATTGAAAAAAGATAGTTAATTAATAAGTAACTTTGTGAATATCGTAATATAACCATTCCATAATCCATACCCAATTAAAACAACACCTGAAGTAAAGGTAATTAAACTAAGAATGGAAGGTTTAACGTAAGATTTCCCCATCGCTGACATTAAGGCTAAAAAAATGTTCGAGAGAGTTATTCCAAGAAATATAGAAACTAATAACCATAAAGGAGTGATTTGATTACTTGTTTTTACTGTTAGTAATGAACCAAATATCCCGGTCCAAAATACGATATTCAAAGGATTAGCAATAGCTAGAATAAAACCTGTT
>DASQIV010000578.1:0-2904 GCA_035631415.1 Pseudoneobacillus sp.
ATACTTTATAATGAATGATTATTAGAAACCTTCATGAAAGATAGGAGATAATATGGAACGATTGCAGCCAGTTTGGGAAGCGATGGTACGTTTCTGGAAAAAGAAGCATCTTACACAATTTATTTTACTTTTTATTTTAACTGGATTATTACTTACCCTACTCTATTTTGTATGGACCGCAAGTCGAGTCAATGTTCAATCTCTAAAAGAGGGATTAAGCCAACCAACCGTCATTTACGATCAAAACGGAAAGCTAGCAAGTAATGTTTTGACTAATCGAACAAAAGGAGTTTCCATCAATAAGCTTCCAAAACATGTTTCAGACGCGGTTGTTGCGATTGAAGATGAACGTTTTTATGAACACCACGGGTTTGATATAAAAGGGATTACACGCGCCTTTTTTAGTAATCTTTTCTCTGGAAGAATTACAGGTGGAGGTAGCACTTTAACACAACAGTTAACAAAAAATGCTCTACTCTCAAGAGAAAAAACATACAAAAGAAAACTTGAAGAACTATTTTTAGCTGTGAAAATTGAAAAGATATATGAAAAAGACGAAATCTTACAGATGTATTTAAACCAGGTTTACTTTGGCAGTGGTTCTTGGGGAATTAGCCAAGCATCAAAGAAGTATTTTAATAAAGATATCTCAGATATTTCAATAAGTGAGGCCGCTACTTTAGCTGCATTACTACAAGCGCCGACTGCCTTAGACCCATACGAACATTATGATAGAGCTCTTGAACGTAGGAATGTTGTGTTAGGGAAAATGAAAGAACATGAAATGATATCAGCGAAAGAGTATGAAAAAGCAATAAATGAGAAAATCCGCTTAGAGGATGGAGGCGGAAGCTTTATTGAACGTAAATTTCCCTATTATGTTGACGCAGTCCTAGATGAGGCCATTGATCAATATGGATTAACTCAAGAAGAAATTTTAACACGGGGCTATCGCATTTATACAGAAATGGACCAAAATTTGCAATCATCTCTAGAAAAAGTATATAGTCGTGATTCCCTTTTTCCTCGAGGGAAATCGGGAGCTATTGTCCAAAGTGGCGCTATTTTGCTAGACCCAGCAACTGGAGGTGTTCAAGCTCTTATAGGCGGACGAGGCGAGCAGGTATTTCGCGGATTTAACCGTGCCACACAATTAAAAACACAGCCTGGATCAACCATGAAGCCTATTGCTGTTTATACCCCTGCCCTAGAGGAAGGCTATACAGCAACCTCAACTCTAGTTGATGAGCCAACAACATTTGGAAACTATAAGCCTGAAAATGCTTCTAAAAAGTATCAAGGCGAGGTTCCAATGTACGAGGCACTTGAACAATCTCTAAATGTCCCAACTGTTTGGCTATTAGATCAAATTGGTTTAAAAAAAGGCGTCGATTCTGTTAAACGTTTTGGTATTCCAGTTGAAAAGGAAGACGAAAATTTAGCGATAGCTCTTGGAGGGATGCATCACGGTATATCCCCTCTTCAATTAGCTGAAGCTTTTTCAACTTTTCCGAATGGAGGTAAACGTCATGATGGTCATTTAATTACAAAAATAATTGGACCAACAGGTGACGTCATAGCGGAACATAAAACCCAAACTGTAAAAGTGACATCAAAAGCGGTGACCAAGGAAATGAACTCCATGTTGTTAAATGTTGTAGAAAACGGTACTGGTAAAGGCACCAAGATTTCAGGCTTGCAGATTGCTGGAAAAACCGGGACAACACAACTTCCTTTTGAAGATATTAACGGTACGAAAGACCAATGGTTTGTTGGCTATACCCCTAATTTAGTTGGTGCCATTTGGCTTGGATATGACAAAACAGATCGCGAACATTATTTATCAAACAGTAGTTCTCAAAATGTAGTACCGATTTTCAGAGCCATTATAGAGGAATCTAAACCATATATTAAAGTAGAAGAATTTGAAGTGGATGCTATCAACAAAAGACTAGAAGATAATATAGAAATGGAAGAAGCAAAAAAGGAATTAGAAGTACAGGTTGAAAAATTTAAAAAAGAGCTAAAAGAAAATACCAATCTCCTTGAAGAAAAAATTAAAGAGGAATCACCTAAATGGAAGGAAAACTTTGATAAAAAAATGTATGAACTTGGTCAGAGAATCGATGAACTTGTTCTGAAGCTCAAAGAGTTACAAAAATAAAGGCAAAAAGGCTCTAAAAGGTTTGTTTCTCCTTTTAGGGCCTTTTATATTATCCATTAAATTTCTTTTGTATGTCATGATCAAAAACAAAAACGGACATTCCAAAATCTCTATCAATATCTATATCCACAAATAAATCAATTAGGTTACTTTGAAGGAAATCCTCCATTTCAACTGGCCGATTTTTCTTATACATTTCTTTAACCATTTCTGTTCTTGCAGCTCGAACCATTTGCTTCCCATCTTCAGCACTAGCAATGAACTTTTCAACTGGAGATAAATTCCCTTCCATTTCACATATTGCCCAATTTTTACAAAATGTTGTCGTTACTTTACTGGGACCTTTCCCCATGTGCTTTTTTCGAAAAGAACGAACCAAGTTGCTAAATTCTGCTTCATACTTATTCACCAAATTTCAATCCTTTTATAACCATTTTCTTTAGTTTAAGCAATTGGTTAAAACATTGTCAATCCAATAGTTTTTCTTTCTATTATTGAAACCTATAAAACATAGATTCGAAAAGAGGGATTTATCGGAATGTCTATTTTCCATTAACTTCATTGTTACAATGTTCATTGAAATCTTTTCAATAAAATGAGATTAATGTACTATAATAATAGGGAAATTATTAATTGTTATTTTTGAAAGAAGAACAGGAGCCATCGATGAAGAAGCAAAAGCTGTTATTTTATTAATTAATTGGAAGTTTAGTCTGGATTTATGGTACAAACTTTTTATT
>DASQIV010000579.1:0-5765 GCA_035631415.1 Pseudoneobacillus sp.
GCTGTCGGTGGGGAGTTTATTTGAAAAGTACTGATGAATTTATAGGGACCTGTGGATTCCACTATCTAAGAGAAAAAGAGAATAATATAACAGCGGAGGTTGGTTTCGACTTATCCAAAAAATACTGGGGTAAAGGTTATATGAGCGAAGTGATGCAATCAGTGATAGAATTTGGCTTTTTAACAATGAATTTCCATACGATAGATGCCACTGTCGAACAAGGAAATGAGCGTTCAATTGCTCTCATGGAACGTTTAGGTTTTATTAAAGCAGCAACGTTAGTAGATAACTTAATCTATTTTTCTATGGAAAAAGAAAAGTATAATCAGTAAAGATCGCTGGGAAAACACTCTCATATAAGATATTACATAATATGGACCTGCCAAGTGGTGAGGTCCATTACCATCTATAACACTCCAATTCAAAGATTATTTAGAGGATACGAAAACCTATCCCCACGCGAAAAAAGCGCCTAGCACGCAAGAATTTTTCGGTTCGTTGTATGAAAATTTTAGGTAAACTAAGAGTAGAAAGACGTTACAGGGTGGTGTTTTTATGAATAATGACCAACAATTTTTTCAAACTGTCTTGAATCATACAAGTGATATGCTTATGATCTGTGATCGAAATCGTCACATTGTTTACGTTACCCCTAATGCATATGAGATTACTGGTTATAGTCCTGAAGAAGTACAAAATAGAGACACTTTTTTTATGATTCATCCGGAGGATAGGGAATATTTGCTGCAAAGGCACAAAAATCTTCTTAAATCTAAACAAAGTAATTCCTCGGAATATCGAATTATAAAAAAGAATGGTGAAGTAAGGCATTTCGAGTGTAAAACCACGCCGCTCCCTGATACAGATAATTATCTTCAGGTTGTTTCTGCGAGAGATGTTACGGAAAGAAAGTTGATGGAGCTTGAGCTTGAACGGCACAAGAATCGTCACGAAGTTCTGCAAAATAGCCTGAAGAACTTTTCTTTTGATCTTTCTTCGGTTATGAAATTGACGGATTTGGAAGAGAGATTAATGAACGAGCTGGATGCCATTCTACCAGGTTCAAATCCTTCTATCCTTAAAGTTTATCCAAAGAATAATAGTGATTTAAATCTACCAGAATTATCAGTAGGAAAAATCGAGACAGACTCTGGCAAGGTTTTCATCAAAATAGGTGAACGGCAAAAGCAGTCATTTATTCTTTCTATTGATGCAAGTGCCATACATGAAAAAATGGAATCCATTTGGCTGGAAACGCTAGCTTTTTACACTGTGATGGTTTTTGAAAATTTAATTATGATTGAAGGATTAATGAACCAACTTGAAGCAGCCCTACAGAGTAAAGAAACCCCACAATGGGTACTGCGAATGATGTTTAATCTGCAGGAGCAACAGCGTTTAACATTATCAAGTGATTTGCATGATACGGTTTTACAGGATCAAATTGATTTATACAGAAGAATGGAATCTCTTCTCAATCGATACGAAATCGAAAAGGAAGCAAAAGCTCAGCTAAAAGACATCGAACAAGGATTGTTGGATATTATTCACGATATTCGGAGGACTTGTAATAGTTTACGTCCCCCTCTGTTAAGAGAATTGGGACTGGAACGATCTTTGGAAAATTTATTTGAGCATATCCAGGTTAGCTCCACCTATAAAATCATTTTTACTTCAGAACAAATTTCAACGCTAAACCTAAGTGAAGAACAAACGATCGCCATCTATCGAATGGTTCAAGAATTGCTTCATCATGCAGAAGAGCACTCTAGAGCAAGTCTCATAAAATTCCATCTCTATAGTGAGAATGACTTTTTGAAAATGGTGTACAGTGATAATGGGATTAGATTTGATGAACATGAAGCGGATCCATCCAATCAGCATTTGGGGTTAACAAGTATAAGTCAAAGAGCAAAAAGTCTTGGAGGAAAGGTTGAATTCCGCTCAGATTATGGAAGTGGGTTAAACGCAATCTTTGAATTACCTATTAAAGAATAAAGGAGTCTAGGTGGATGGTAAAT
The DNA here is from genome assembly GCA_035631415.1 of Pseudoneobacillus sp. Taxonomy (GTDB): domain Bacteria; phylum Bacillota; class Bacilli; order Bacillales; family Cytobacillaceae; genus Pseudoneobacillus. The sequence continues at coordinate 2,022 of DASQIV010000579.1, forward strand.
ATTTTAATTGTAGATGATCACTTATCCATAATTGAAGGAACCAAAATGCTTTTGGAACAAGAGCCGGATTTTAAAATCACGGTTGAAAACAGTTCATTGAATGCGATGAATTTAATAAAGCTAAACCATTATGATGTTTTACTTTTTGATTTGTACATGCCACACCTGAATGGACTTGAACTGGCAAAACAAGCCTTAGGCTATAATCCGGATTTGGTAGTATTAATATACACAGGCTTTGATATCAAACCACATTTTAATTTGCTGGTTGAAGCGGGCGTTTCGGGATTTCTGTCAAAAACTTCTTCAAGGGATGAATTAGTTTCAGGCATCAGATGTGCATTAAGACAACAAGTCGTACTTCCGCTATCCTTAGTAAGGGAGTTAAGAAGACCTGGTATCATTGCAGATAGCTCCACTACCAATGAAAAAGTCATGTTATCTTCAAATGAAGAACAAATCCTTTTAGAGCTATCAAAAGGGAAAAGTACAAGGGAAATTGCCACAACTTTAGCAATGAGTCAAAGATCACTAGAATACAATTTAACAACTCTCTACCAAAAATTTGGGGTCAGAACAAGAGTCGATACCATTGCGAAGGCTAAAAAACTTGGCTTGATTCCTGAGGAAGAACTTAAATAAGTTATAGTTATTCCTTAGTCTAAAAGGAATTTCTAAATTTGAGGTGAAATAGTGTCGGTAAAGGGGATAAATCATTTTTTATTTTCAGTGTCTAATTTAGAACGCTCGATAGAATTTTATAAAAATGTGTTTGGAGCAAAATTGTTAGTGAAGGGTAGAACCACTGCTTATTTTGATTTAAATGGTACTTGGCTCGCTCTTAATGAAGAAAAAGATATCCCTCGTAATGAAATTAGCCAATCATATACACATATAGCTTTTTCAATTGATGAAGGAGAATTTGAACATATGTACGATAAGTTAATAAAATTGAATGTTAACATTCTTTCAGGTCGCCAACGAGATGAAAGAGATAAAAAGTCTATTTACTTTACTGACCCAGATGGTCATAAATTTGAATTTCATACAGGTACTTTACAAGACAGAATGGATTATTACAAACAAGAAAAATCCCATATGGAGTTTTATGATTAAGTGATATCTCTGTTCAAGTACAAAGTCATTATGTCAGGGGGAGATATTGAAATTGAAAGTAGCCTTTTTGATATATGAAGATTTTACTGCTTATAGATTTCATTGGGGTTTTTGATCCAGTAACACGATTAAAAACAATGAATTTTTTACCAAACTTAGAGTGGGATGTATGTGCTTTATCTATTCAAGTAAATGATGGATCCGGACTTCCTTTCACTCCAAATAAAGTAGGAGAAACTCTTGAGTCATATGAAATTGTCATTGTACCAGGGGGTTTTGGAACAAGTAAATTACTGAATGATTGTAATTTCATAGAATGGCTAAAGACTGCAAAAGACTGTAAGTTAAAGGCTTCTGTATGTACCTGCTCTTTATTATTGGGATCGGCAGGATTTTTAAATGGGAAAAGTGCTACAACTAATCCAAATTCAAATGAATATGAAGAATAAAAAAATATTGTAAAGTGGTTGATAACAGAATTGTTGACGAAGGCTCTATTATCACTGCAAGAGGGGTTAGTTCTTCCATTGATTTAGGCTTATATCTTTGTGAAAAGTTAGCTGGACATAAAATTAAAGAATTGATTAGAACCCTAATGGATTACCAAATTTGTTAGTTCCTTGTTTAATTCTGTTAGTTTAATAGTTAAAGAAAAATAGAGAAATAAAGCTTAACAGTAATTCAGGCTAAAAGACTGTAGACAAATCCGAAATATTTCGGACTTGTTTACAGTCTTTTTCTGTTTATATAAGAAGCTCCCTACACCCTCGTTTTCTTTTTGTAGCATTCATTAGGGAAGGTACGACCTTAAATATTGTTGCAGATCAAACTAAATAAGTACCCAAACATCTTGTTTATCGTGTAAAATGTTTGATAAGGAAATATCATCCAAATGGTGGTGGAAACTTGGAAACAACTAGTCATTTTAACTGGGAGTTTGAAACAATTACTAAGCATACGCTTGATATCCTTATGATTGTTGACCAGTATCAAATTGTTAAATATGTAACACCTTCATTCGAAACGATTCTCGGATTTAGTCCTGAAGAATTCATTGGAAAAAATGCGTTTGATCAACTTTTCCCTGAAGATCGAGAAAAACTAATGTCATCACATCGAGAAGTGATCATCACTCAGGAACCGAAAGTAGATGAATATCGTGTATTCCATAAGAATGGTGAGTTAAAATATTTCGAATCACGAGTCACACTTATTCCTAATCATTCTGACAATCTTGTTGTCGTTTCCATTCGGGATATTACCGCACGTAAAAAGATGGAAATGGAGATCGACAATAGAAAAAATCGCTATCAAAACCTTCAAAATAGCTTAAAAAACTATTCGCAGGACTTATCGACTGTCATGAAGGTGTCAGACCTTAAAAACAGGCTATTAAAAGAGCTCATAACGATGGTTCCGGAAACTGAACCGAAAATGGTGGTCTATAATCGGGAAGATCTAACAGTCGAAGGGGATTTGGCTTTTGGGCTACAATCTTTCTTGTCTAAATTAGCGGTAGGTAAACTTCAATATGTAAACGACCAGGTACTCATTTTAATTGGGGATAGAAAAGATCAAGCTTTTATTCTCACAATTAAGTCATCATCTATCAAGGAATCAATGGATTTGATATGGTTTGAAACATTGGTTTACTATTCCATCATGGTTTTTGAAAGCTTAAATGTCATTGAGAACTTAATGAATCAATTGGAAGCAGCTCTCCAACGGAATGAAAGACCCCAGTGGATTTCGAGGCTATTGTTTAATTTATCGGAAAAACAAAGGTTGGAATTATCAAGTGATTTGCATGATACGGTCTTAGAAAATCAACTAGATTTATATAGAAATCTAGAATCGATTCTTAAAGACTATGAGTTTGATAAGATGATTAATGATCAGCTCAAGGGGATTATTCAAGGGTTATTGGATACAATCCACCAAATTAGAATGACTTGTAATGAGCTCCGACCACCGCTGCTAAAGGAACTGGGACTTGAATCTGCACTGGAGAATTTGTTCGAGTACACTCAAGAAACATCTCCTTTTAAAATTAAGTTTACGACCGAAAATACAACTGGTCTTTCATTAAATGAAGAAGAAACTATAAGTATCTACCGAGTTACACAGGAATTACTTAACAATGCAAATAAACACTCTCAAGCTACCAATCTTCATTTCCATATGACAAAACTAGAAGAGAAACTAGAGCTCCAATACTCTGATAACGGAAAAGGGCTTAATGTAGAAAAATTGACTCCATCTTTTAAAAGTATGGGACTTTCAGGAATGAGAGAGAGGGTCCAAAGCCTTAACGGTAGAATTGAGTTTCACTCAGAACCTGGTAATGGTCTCAGTGTAAAAATGCAAATACCTATTACGGTTTAAATAGTTGAGTTGTATGAGAAGAACTTAAATAAGTTGAATATGAATGAAAAGAGAACTGCCGGGATAACTGGTGGTTTTTTTTTTGTGGTAAAAACTAGAATTAACCATATATTCTCCCAGCGGATCAAATATCGTATTCGCAAAAATCTTTCGGGATTACCAAAAAACCTGCGGAGGTGACCTAAAAAGTATGCGGTGGTCCTCTAAAAACTGTGCGGTTTGGTAATAGCCTCTCCTTAGTAC
>DASQIV010000580.1:0-2397 GCA_035631415.1 Pseudoneobacillus sp.
TTCAAAGATCAAAAATATTTCATCAAACGATAATATATTGAAAGGCGAAATCCGTATTGGTGCATCCGAAACCATGACCGTACACAAGTTAGGATCTGTCATATCAAAGTATAAAAAGGAGTATCCTGAGGTTACTTTTTCCCTTATTAATGATAATTGTATTCCTCTACGAGAGAGACTTCATTCTGGAGAGTTAGATATTGCGATCACTTTAGAACCTAAGGTAAGTGACCTCCAACTAAATACAGAAATCTGGTCGGAAGAACCATTAGTATTTGTTGGGGAAAGAAGCCATTCCATAAAGACAATAGAAGAAGCGGATGGAGAATGTATTATTTTTAGTGCGAATAATTGTGCATTAAGACAATTTTTTGAAGGGTATTTGGTTGAGAAGGGAATCAATACTAATAATCATTTGGAGTTTACTAGTATGGAGGCCATGAAACAGTGTGTAGTAAGCGGGTTAGGAATTAGCTTGATGCCGTACATAAGTGTAGAAGCTCTATTGCGAGAAGAAAAAATGAAAGTTATTAAGTCTTCTAGCGAAAATCCTATGTTCTATGCGCAAATCTCCTATCACAAAAACAAATGGTTGTCGAAAGCTCACAAGAAGTTTATTGAAATGGTTTTGGAATGTTAATTTGAATTCTGAAATGAAGACTTTAAATTGGGGTTCTCTATGTTAGAAAATATAGTTTTTTATGGGATTTTAGGGTTTATCGTTATGATTGCCTCCTTTCTTTTTTATAAAGCAGAACAAATAGTAAATAAAAAATTGAAATTTGTATTCTTAAGTTTAGGATTAAATGTTAGTGCATTTCCAATTTCCTATTTTATTGGTGGGATGGTGACAGATTCGCCCGATAGTAATTTCATAAACTTTTACAAAGGATTTTTCTTTGTACAGGGAATTCTTTTGATCCTATTCATTATTAGTATTGTATTTTTATTTGTGAAAAAAGAAGGAAAGTATAATAGTTAAATGTGTTTTAAAGTAAAGTTGTATTGTTTGAGATCCTAATTTAACTAACGTTAGGCGATTGCTTAATAAGTAGAACTAGGCATTTTATCTGAAATTTCAACTGAAGAACCGAGGTGTGGTTAATGTTTGGTTTAACTGTGGATACCAATGAACATTTTTTCCTATGCTACTGTTTAATATTCTGAATACGTTTTCCATTCTCCATATAGCCTTGAAGTAGTGAATTTCCCAAGAGAATAGTCAGTAATCATTCTGCAAATATTTGAAAGCATTCAATTAAAAACAACAGTATGTTATTAAAAAACTTGGTATGTGTCTCGGCAAGTAACGGAGAGCGTATCTTCAATACGCGACACTGAGTAGTTAAGAACGAAAGAGAAAGTTATATATCATTCATTTCTATCCATGGTAATGTTAATGCTACCACCACGAGTAATTTCATTCATACCTATAAGCTCTACGTCTATATGGTCATGAAGAAAAGGCTTGTCGATTTTCCATGTTAATGAGAATGTTTGTGGACTATTAAAAGTTCTTTCTTTTTCTGTATTTATTGCATAACCAATAAGACTTCTTTCCCACCATGTCTGAGTGCCAGTAGGTATAAGCCAAAATAGAACAGTTTCTGTATTTTCGGCTTCAACATAAATTGTTACTTCTTCAGTTCCTTTTGGTACAGTAACCTAATTGTTCTTTTCGGGAATGTTTGTATAAGCGCTTTTTATTACTTTTGGTAGAGGTACGTTAATTTGGCTGTTAGCAATCATAATCCCTAAGTTGCAAAAAAGACTTAATGAAATCAACGTTTTAAGAATTAACATAATATCACCTCATATGGTTATTATTTTCTGCATCTGAGATATTATGTGGTATTTCACTAACGTAAGAGCTTTACTTCTAAAGAAGTAAGGTCTTTTTTGTTGTAAAAAGTGAGGATTAAGTTTATCTAAAGTTAAAATACATGGTAAAATTTTGGTAAAAATAATACTTTCGCAGAGGATAGGGAAAGTACGATAATGGGGGAGAAAATGGAGGAACACGTATTTTTTAAGGAAGAAGAAATTCTTGTAAGTAGCACAAGAATTGTCTTACCAAATAAAATAATAGCTATGCACACAGTAAGTTCAATAACAATAGATAAAGAGGAAATTAAACGACCTTGGATTTTGATGATAAGTGCATTTATGAGTTTTATTGTTTGGGTTTTCAATCCTGATACTGATGGTGGAGTTGTTGGATTAAGTATTGGTTTTATTCTATTGATATTTAGTGGGATACTTTGGTATATTCGAAAAACTGATAGAAACGAAGCTGTTGTAATAAGCCTGACTTCTGGTGAAACAGTGTATATAGATAATCAAGAAGTTGATGATATTCAAAGTGTTTTTAATGCTATTAGTAATGCAATTGTATTT
>DASQIV010000581.1:0-3526 GCA_035631415.1 Pseudoneobacillus sp.
AATTGGCCCATTCATTCAACTGTTTGTTCCAACCTTTGAAAAACTATCTCAGCGTCTGTCAGTGAAAAAATAATTTCAGGATGGATAAGAATGCTGAACTCCGAAAAAACTATGAGCAAAAGTTTGTATGCAAATAGTGAAAGGGGTTCACCTATGAAAAAATATATATCTGTTCTTATTGGGCTAATACTTATGTTTTCTTTTGCCATTCCTGGAATAGGCAAAGAAGGTAAAGAAGCAAAAGAGGTAGCGAAGTATCAAATCCCGAATTCTGTCATGAATATCACAAAAGAAAATACCTATCCGAACTCAACACAAGATTTACCATTGTTACAGCCGAGCGATTTAACGCAATCCTTACTTGATTCATCAAAGGTGAAAATCGAGAATCCAGACTTAATCCGGATGCTGAATGAATCTAGCGTGAATAGCACTCCGTTTGCTCTTGGCTATCGTGCTATTATTTATTTAGGGCAGTGGCCACTGAATTACGAATCAACGGAAACAGCACCAAACTGGGAATACCAAAGAATTAATACGAACTATTTTGATAATCGCGGCGGTAAAACGCCATACCAAATTCACTACGTACAAGAAGCACAACGAATTGTCCGTGGTGGATTAACTGCAAAGGTTCATAGTGCAGAAGAAGTCAAAAAAATGATGCTATTAAAAGCGATTGAAAAAACGAAGTTACCGCTTGCTTTTGAAACGGTTATTGGTGGAGGAACGAAAAAAAATCAAATCTACAATATTCCACCAAAACGATTAGGTTATCTCTATGGTTACGCTCCAGCAGTAAATGAAAAAGGTAAAGTTACTTACGGAGAAGTATATATCATGTTAAAAGGTAATAAAAAAATGATCGTTGTTAAAAATGTTACCTCACAAGGAATTGGGGCATGGATACCAGTTCAAGATCATGTAGCCTTCGGTTTTGTAGCAGCTGAACGCCCTAGATAATATTGTTAAAAATGGGAAGGGGCCGGGATTCAATTCTCCGGCTCTTTTTTAACAAAGAGTTGATATAGGGACCCAATTTGCATTAAAAGGAATAAGTGAGTCGCCATAAAGCAGTCATGACGACCAACTTAATTTCCCGTTAACAAATATTGCAGAAAATTGCTTTTTTAGGTAGTATGAGTACGATAAGAGAAAGGAGAGGACATTTTGGGTAGTCCGATACAAGAAAAAAGCACACAAGTACAATTTCTAAAAACGCGTTTAAATATGTTTTCAGATGTATTAGATTCGATTGATCCAGAAGAAGTGGATTTAGAGGATATTGACCGCTTAATTAACATGATTGATGATTTAGAAAACAAATGTAAAGAATTTAACCATAGATAAAGCTAAGAGCCTTGAGAAGGGCTCTTTTTATTATGGGGAAAATTTCGTTTTCACTTTCAACTTTTCATACAATTCTGATAGGAGTATAATATACGGTGTAAATAAATAGATGTTTTTTCAGAGGGGATTCAACGGGAAGGGGAAACGAACATGACAATGGAAAAATTCCAAGAAAGTATGTACAAGTTAATTGTAGAAACGTCTACAAAGCTTCCACGTGACGTACGCCGTGCCATTAAGGCAGCAAAGGCACTTGAAAATGCTGGGACAAGAGCGGCAATGAGCTTAGCTACTATTACAAATAATATTACAATGGCTGATGAGCAGGTTTCGCCTATTTGCCAAGATACAGGACTTCCAACTTTTAAAATAAAGACCCCTGTTGGAGTGAATCAAATTCAAATTAAGAAAGCTATTTTGGAAGCGATTGCTCAAGCAACAAAAGATGGCAAGCTGCGTCCAAACTCAGTAGATTACTTAACTGGTGAAAACAGTGGGGACAATCTTGGTGCAGGAACTCCTGTCATCAAATTTGAACAATGGGAAAAAGATTATATTGACGCCCGCCTTATATTAAAAGGTGGCGGCTGTGAAAATAAAAATATTCAATATAGCTTACCTTGTGAAATTGAAGGATTAGGTCGAGCAGGTCGTGATTTAGACGGAATCCGTAAATGTATCATGCATTCTGTATACCAAGCGCAAGGTCAAGGGTGCAGTGCAGGATTTATCGGAGTTGGAATCGGTGGAGACCGTACTTCAGGCTACGAGCTTGCTAAAGAACAGCTTTTCCGCTCTGTGGACGATGAGAATCCAATTGAGGAATTAAGACAGCTTGAAGAATATGTAATGGAAAATGCAAACAAGCTTGGTATTGGAACAATGGGCTTTGGTGGAGAGACTACACTTTTAGGTTGTAAAGTAGGGGTTATCAACCGTATTCCTGCAAGCTTCTTTGTCTCCGTTGCGTATAACTGCTGGGCTTACCGCCGCCTTGGAGTAGCAATTAACCCTGAAACAGGGGAAATCAATGAGTGGATGTATCAAGAAGGTGAGTACATTGATTTTTCAAAAGAAGCGGAAGAGGATACAACCGTAACAGAACAAAAAATTGTTACACTTCAAGCTCCAATTACTGAAGAGCAAATTCGTGAGTTAAAAGTGGGCGACGTTGTTCAAATAAATGGCATGATGTATACAGGTCGCGATGCGATTCATAAGTATTTATCAGAAAATGATTCTCCAGTTGATTTAAATGGTCAAGTTATCTATCACTGTGGTCCTGTTATGCTAAAGGATGAAGATGGTAAATGGCATGTGAAAGCGGCTGGTCCGACAACAAGTATTCGTGAGGAGCCTTACCAAGGAGATATCATGAAGCGTTTCGGTATCCGTGCTGTAATCGGTAAAGGTGGAATGGGACCAAAAACGCTTGCGGCTCTTAAGGAACATGGTGGAGTATACCTTAATGCCATTGGTGGAGCGGCCCAATACTATGCTGACTGTATTAAGTCTGTCGAAGGCGTTGATTTAATGCAATTTGGTATTCCAGAAGCAATGTGGCACTTAAAAGTAGAGGGCTTCACAGCAGTTGTGACTATGGATTCTCATGGGAATAGCTTACATGCTGATGTTGATAAATCTTCATTAGAAAAATTAGAACAGTTTAAAGAAAAGGTATTTAGCTAAAAAAGGTAGCTGACCCAGAGGATATTACTCTGGGTCAGCTTTTTTTAGGCTTTGAATAAACACTCCTACTGTATGTTCTCCTGTATATTTACAAATAATAAACAAAAAATGTTTAGGGGGAGATTACATTGTTTAAGAAGCTATCCATTCTATTAGGGATTTTTCTACTTGTAACAGGTACAACCCAATTCGCCCATGCTGAAAATTCGAATGCTCCAATTCACTGGGGATTTAATAAAAGTAAGGATGGGAAGCCAGCTGATGCGGGTAAGACGCTGGATAAAATTCTTGAGAAGCATAGTGCTTTCTATAAAGGTGATCCCAATAAAAAGTATCTTTATTTAACCTTTGATAATGGTTATGAAAATGGATATACCGAAAAAATCTTAGATGTTCTTAAAAAAGAAAAGGTACCTGCAACCTTCTTCGTAACAGGACATTACCTTGAGACGGCTGATGATTTGGTACAACGTATGGTAAATGAAGG
>DASQIV010000582.1:0-2459 GCA_035631415.1 Pseudoneobacillus sp.
GCCGACAATTAGTCGATTTGATAATCAATCAAGATACGACATAAATACTTTAGCATCTATAAGTAGGACACTTGGAGTCACTATTGATGAGCTATTTACTATTGAAGAGAATAATCTCTTTAGAGGAACTCAACGATCCACAAAATCAAATAAGTCTCTGCGTAAAGAAGATGTAGAGACTTCTGATAGTTATCATATTCAAATAGATATGCCTGACGAAGACCCAGAAAACTAACCAACATATTCCAAGCAAACACACCTTAGAACTTACATAATCGTATACCAAACAAAAAATCCTCTGACATTGAACAGGGGATTTTTATATTGATTAATTTGTATTAAAACTGTACGGATAAACACAAAAATACGCTCAATCATAGTGTAGCTTTCCCCATCTACTCAAATAGGGTAGGGGAGAAATGAAAAAACACCCATTCAATTAAGAAAAGGTGTTTGATAATTTAAATAAAAAGCTTTCACAGATAGTGCAAAAGCTTTAGCCTCTCAGTCTAACTGAGGGTTAAATTTTGACTTCTTATGTTTAAAGAGCCTCATTCCTAAAGGAAAGGGTTAATAACATATTACACTCACTCTAACTCTTTGTCAATATTTCCAGTTGTTTTTTATTCAACATTTTCTTTCTTTTCCAATTTCTGGATTATTGATTTTAATTTTTCTATTTCTAACTCTTTTTCACCTAATTTACTGTTTAATTCGATGATTCCTTTGTGTGTATCATAAGCAAAAGATGATACAATTCTCTCCTGTATTTCTTCAAAAAGAGGTGTCCCTTTAAGTGTTTTAGCTTTCACTAATTCTTTAATGATTCGATTTTTACTAACTGTGATTATTTGATGAATCAGTAATATAGAATTATGTTCAAATTGAGAATAGTCTTTTGATTTTACTCTTATAATAGACCTCTCAATATTCTTGTGGTATGTTTGTCCTCTATCTGTAGTAACAGGTAAGACTGTTATTAGATCGTTACCAAAATCCTGAATAACTATTCCCATATGTTCTAAGGAAAATTCTTCACCAATATTGTATTGACCATAATCAATAAACAAAAGTTTCCCACGACTATAAGACTTGCCAGCCCAGTGATTAATTTTGTCATTTTTCTTGTTGCCATAAATTCCATATTGATTCCAAGTCTCGCTAGAACGTAAAAAGAATGAACTTGACAAAAGACTTTGTTTAGTTATTATCTCCTTAGTTTTAGATAATGATTTATCGATAGAGTCATTAAGCTGTAATATATCAATTAATTTAATCTTTTCAATTTTTTTAGATTTACTGTCATCAATTTTCTTTAACTCTTTTAAATTTTCCATTAAAGTAAAATTATCACTCAATTTTCTTCCCCCCAATCTTCGCTATATTTTACCATATTTCGAGATTAATAGGTAAAAAGATGGAGAATTATGTAATATTAAACTGGAATAGACAATCCTCATACAAATAAAAAGAAGCCTAGTCGGTATACTAGACTTCTAGCTAAGGAAATCGGAAGGTTTGAGCAAACCAACCATGATAAATGTACCATATTCGACAAAATATTACAATTGTGGGTGAAATAGGCTGAATACCTTTTGGGTAAACATGGTGTGCTAATTATTGGTAGAAAAAATAAACTAACCACCAAACTCTATGACTATAATTAGTTATTTAATAATAGACTTTTTATCTCAAGTGGAAAGCCGATAGGGAAGAGGTATCAGCTAATCCAATTCAAATAAAAGTGGTGTTTAATTAGAAAATATCACTTAGGTCATCTTTGTTTTGTCTTAAGTCATAAAACTGATCAGTGGTTGAAGATTGCTTATGTCCTAGCAATACTTGCGCTTTCTTAATATCTTTACCTTCTTCTAAAATATGCGTACTACGTGTTCCACGAATTAAATGTGGATTAACACGTCTACCGATAATGTCAGAGATGATTTCTTTGCACCAGTAATTAGGAGCAGTTAATCCTAACTTTCTAATTTCACCATCATATTTTGAAACGAATAAATAAGGACAATCATCTTCTCCACGTATCTCTAACCACTTTTCTATTGCTTGTTTTGCTCTTTCATCAAAAAGTAAGGAACGAATTTCACCTTGTTCACCTTTACCTTTTGCTCGCAACTCATGTGTTCTATACATGTTAGTCGGATTACCTTCTTTGTCTCTTAAAGGCTCATATGTAGCAATTTCTTTCTTTAATTCAAGTAATTCACCTCTACGACAAGCAGAAGCATACAGAAAATGCATAGCAGCTAAAATTTGCCATTGTTCATCTTCTTCTAAAGTTTTAAGTATCTGTTCAAATTCATCTTTTGTAAGGGGAATCTTATTGTAAACTTTATTAGGAGTTGGGTTAGTTACACCTTCTACAAAATTTCTAAAAGTTAGGAACTCCTCTTCATCTTCGTAAAAGTTAATAAGGTTTTTATTTAATGACGATACTGCAC
>DASQIV010000583.1:0-3930 GCA_035631415.1 Pseudoneobacillus sp.
AATTCTTAATTACTAACTGCGAAGAAAGAGTTGAATATCACTAGGTATTTGTTGCTCTCGGCAGTACCTGCAGATAGAAGGAATACCAAAATTAAAACTTTAACCCAAATCAACTCATTTTTCATACCAACCAAATTGTTCTAAAACCTTTTTACTTTTATTCTTCCGTCGATGTAAGGAACTTTTCCAACAATAAGAGAAATTCTACTATTTTGATAGCAAGATATTACTACATTGAGAGGTACACAATACTTGAAAATACTACTTACTATATAATCTCCAAAAATTGTTCAATCTTTGGAATTCATCAAGAAAATTTAGGCACCACATACGATTCTTACTACTGAAGAACAGTCTAAAAGGGTTATACAATAGTATTAGAATAAATTCTTATTAAACAATAATGCCTTTATAGCAAGAATAGCCTATTGGTTTGCACTTTTTAGGAATTTTAGGGAAATATAGCGAACGCTTCCCAATTTATTTTTTCAACTCAGTGGAGGTTAGTAAGAAGAATTGACCTTATTAAGTTTTGATTATCCTAATAATGGGCTATATTAGGGTGTAGGATAGAATAAATTTCATTAATATCAGACTATCTATTTTATTGTTGCATACTACACTGTAGATAGTTAATATAATCAGTGAGAATAATAAAGAATTTTTTTCATCTCTTAAGTGTATGGGTCTGATTAGTGTGAAATTGGAATAATAATAACTCAGAAAGTGTATGATATCATGAGCAAAGACATATATGAAATTAATTCGTATGACCAAATGAAAGTGTTAACACACCCTTTAAGAAGAGAAATATTTAATCTTTTAGGAGATTTTCTGCCTCGAACATCACAGCAACTTTCAAAAGAACTAAAAGAACCCAGGAACAAGGTACATTATCATATTAAGGAACTAATGAAAGTAGGTTTACTAGAATTAGTTGAAATAAAGAAAAAAGGTAATTTTGAAGAGAAGTATTATATTGCAGTAGCAAATAAAATTAAATATAACTTGGATGTGGAGAAAAGCAGTAATAATAGTAACAGTAGGTATGAACTTGATCATTCTATCCTTACTCAAGTGATGGATAAATATTTAAATGCGGTTCAGGGGTATGAATCAAATAAATCGAGTCTTAATCCAATGCTACTAGGTTTAAGGAAAGACTTGAATGAGATTGAATTGGATCAACTTAAGCAAGATTTAATAAAACTTATCGATAAATGGTTCGAACTGAAAAACGAAAAAGAAAATAATACAACTTTATGGGAAATCACTATTTCTTTGTTTCCGTCTATTCAATAAAGCCTCTAAGGCTTTTTCTTTTATTATCCTTGTCAAAAAAAATTGACAACGATAAATACTGTGATATGATGTTTTTATCAGCTGATATAAAAAATGTAAGGGAAGAGAAATTATGGATACTAAATATTGCAAGTTACTTTTTAGAGAACAAAAAATGATTGTTTTAAATGAATTAAAAGAAAAGTTAACGGATTTCTATGTTTTTCCAGAAGTAGCACAAGAGATTAATAAGAAGATAAATGACATAATTAACAACGGATTAATTGATGATCAAGAAACTGATTCGTTTTGTAATGAAATTAATAACGTTCTTCAAAGTGTTAACAAGGATAAACATCTAAGGGTTCGTTACTTAGAAGAGGTTAGGATACCAACGGACGAAGAACAAGAATATGAAGAAGGCACATGGAGGAATAACTTTGGATTCTCCAAAGTAGAAATTCTTCCTGGTAATGTAGGTTTTATTAAATTGAATATTTTTGATCTTACTAGTTTAGGTGGTGAAACGGCCGTAAATGTTATGGGATTTGTTAAAAACACCGATGCATTAATAATAGATTTAAGAGAAAATGGTGGTGGAGATCCGGATATGGTCAGTTTATTAATGAGCTATTTAATAAATGGATCGGTTCACCATACAACCTTCTATAATAGAATTGATAATGAGGTTATCCAATTTTGGACTACAGATTTCGTCCCAGGTGTTAAATATTTAGATAAACCAGTGTATTTGCTCACTAGTAAACATACCTTTTCTGCAGCAGAGTCCTTTGCTTATAACTTAAAGCAAGTAAATAGAGTAACAATTGTGGGAGAAAATACAGGTGGTGGTGCACAACCGGGTCGTCCACATCAACTATCTTTTCAGTTTGAAGTTTTTATTTCGCATGGTAGAGCAATTAATCCGGCAACTAATACAAACTGGGAGGGAGTAGGGGTAAATCCACATATTGAGGTTGAGTCTGGGAAAGCACTTAAAGTTGCTTATGAACAAATATTAAAAGGGTTACTCAATAAGGATGATGGTTATGAAGATAACCAATTGAGAAAGGAAGCTATGAAAGTATTAGTGGGGTCAACGGGACAATAACACTTAAGGATACTTATGGAACTAGTCAGCAAGAAGTTAGTAAAGTAAATAATCATTAATAAAAAAATCACAAAATATTTTTTTGCTAGGTACAATTATTATTAACAATTACTGTGGATAAATATTTATTTTTCTTTATTTTAAAGTACACTATTGCACCTGTATTCACATTCTAGAATTTCTATAAATACCTAAATAAAATGCACGACCTATCTGAGGAGACCCCAAAAAATTTGAGCCCTGTTGAAGAAGAGGTTTTTTAGGTAGTTTAGAAAGAAGAAGGAGAAATATATCTTTTTGTAGAATTATTTAAACTGACCAGACAGTTTATGTAAATAGGGAGTGCGAAATAAAAGATGGAATTTGTTATAAAAAATAAATTATTTATTTGGTAATAATTAGGCAGGTAAAATAAATTGGACTGTGAAGAGTGAAAGTTTATTTATGATAGGGGTAGGTGAAAAATTGGGTTTTTTCAATAAATTTCCAATGATTAATACAGATAGATTCTTGCTTAGAAAAATGGAATTAGAAGATGCAAAAGATGTGTAAGAAGTTTTATCTAATGAAGCTGTAACAAAGGATATGGGGGTTACTCCATTTATAGAAGTATCGGAGGCGGAAAAGTTAATAATATTTATGAACGAACTTTTCGAAAAAGACCGTGCATTTCGTTGGGGGATTATTAGGAAAAGCGACAATAAACTGATTGGTACTTGTGGTTATAATGCATGGGACACAGACCGTGGTTCACGTGTTGAAATAGCCTACGATTTAGGAAAACCTTATTGGAGACAAGGTTATATGACTGAGATATTGAAGTCAATTCTTCAATTTACTTTTGAGCAATCGGGCTTTTATAGAATTGAGGCATTCACAAATCTAGATGCTACTCCCTCGATAAATTTATTAATAAAGATGGGGTTTGTTCAAGATGGTATTTTAAGAGGTTATACTGCCTCCCAAAAGGGTTACATTGATCAACGTTGTTTTTCTTTGTTGAAAAAGGATTGGTTAAGCAATAGAGATTAGTATTGGAATTATTAGATTTTACTCAAATTAATTTTTACTAGAAATTGACTGTGGAACTACTTTGGAACTAACAGGCGGCTTTACTTCAACAAGGGGTAAAGCCTTTTTAATGGTAACTCGACAGATTAGGAGAGGTCAGATGGTATTTGTTAATATTTATGGGAGGAACATCATGAATTTATACTGTAAGAGTGCATTAAATCAAATTAAAATTGCATTAACAAAAACTAATGAAATAATGAACCAGTTGGAAATAGCAGATTTACAAAAAAGACCATCACCCGATAAACATTCAATTGGTGAGCTATTAGAACATATTGCAATTATTTGCAAAGCGGATTTACTAATCGCTAACGGGGCAACACATGATGAGATGCAAAAATTTTATGTATCTGTTACATATAAAAGTTTAATAGATATCAGAAACGGTTTGCTTGATAATTTTAAACTATTAGAAGAAAGCTATCTGAACTATACAGAAGTAGAACTTCAAGAAGAGATTACTT
>DASQIV010000584.1:0-2423 GCA_035631415.1 Pseudoneobacillus sp.
AATATGTATTAATTATAATATACAAATCGTTCGATTTAAAGAACAATTATTCGACAATTTATATACATATCTAATTTCTTTAGAAAGGTAATAAAGCATCTTTAGTTGTTTCATGGTAAAATGTTCATTAAGAGTTTTACGAAGGATGTGGAATTTTTTGAAACAATATCTCGATTTATGTAAACACGTTTTAGAAAACGGAACAGTTAAAACTGATCGTACTAGTACAGGGACGATTAGTACATTTGGGTATCAAATGCGCTTTGATTTAGCTGAAGGATTTCCTTTATTAACAACAAAAAAACTCCATCTAAAATCAATTATTCATGAGCTTCTTTGGTTTTTAAATGGAGATACAAACATAAAATATTTACAGGATAATGGAGTGCGAATTTGGAATGAATGGGCAGATGATCAGGGAAACCTAGGCCCTGTTTATGGTCATCAATGGCGTTCATGGACTGGAGCAGACGGCGAAACTATTGACCAAATTAGCCAATTAATTGAGCAAATTAAGAATAATCCTGACTCACGCCGTTTGATTGTAAATGCTTGGAATGTCGGTGAAATTGATAAAATGGCACTGCCACCTTGTCATTGTCTATTTCAATTTTATGTAGCAAATGGCAAATTATCATGTCAATTATATCAACGCTCAGCAGATGTCTTCCTTGGGGTACCATTTAATATTGCTTCCTATGCATTGCTGACCTATATGGTAGCGCATGTCTGTGACTTAGAACCTGGTGAATTCATCCACACATTTGGTGATGTCCATATTTATCAAAACCATCTTGAACAAGTGAAATTACAAATGAGTAGAGAGCCTCGCGCATTACCTAAGTTATTCATAAATCCAGAAGTGAAAGATATTTTTGACTTCAAATACGAAGACTTTTCATTAGAAAACTACGATCCTCATCCACATATTAAAGGAGTCGTGAGTGTATGATTTCTTTTGTTTGGGCAATGGATGAAAATCGTGTTATCGGTAAGAACAACCAATTACCTTGGCATCTACCAGAGGATTTAAAATTCTTTAAAAGAGTGACGATGGGTCATCCCGTTGCGATGGGAAGAAAAACGCATGAGTCAATTGGAAGATTATTACCTGGTCGGGAAAACATTGTGATTACAAGAAATAAAGAGTTCCAATGTGAAGGTTGCACAATGCTTTATTCTTTAGATGATTTTAAAGCTTATTGCGGAAAAAAGGACGAAGAGGTTTTCGTCATTGGTGGAGCTGAAATTTTCCGGGAACTACTTTCAGTAGTTGACCGCCTATATTTAACGATGATTTATGAAAAATTTGAGGGAGATACGTATTTTCCGGAGTTTTCATTAGAGGATTTTGAGCTTGTTTCTAAAGAAAAGGGAATAAGAGATGAAAAAAACCCTTACAATTATGAATTTTTAATCTACCATAGACGTTAAGCAGCTGAAGCTTCAGCTGTTTTTTCTTCTAAATGTACAGACAGATAAAGACATACATATGGGAAGGGGAGTTGGCTGTGGCTCGGCTAGTGATTTGTTTTTTGTATTTGTCGGGGTATTTAATTTATAGCTTACCGCAATTAAGGTTGATGAAAAAACTAGACCCCAAAATGGATGTAGCAAAGAGGGATCAACTTGTTCATCGAATTCCAAAGCAATGGTCAGAGGTTATGATGAAATTAACAGGTTCAACAATCACCGTGGAAGGTCAAGATCGAATCCCAGATGGTCCAGTCGTTTTAATAAGTAATCATGAAGGGGATTTTGATATTCCCGTTTTACTTGGTTCAATAGATAAACCATTCGGATTTGTTTCAAAAATTGAGGTGAAAAAGGTTCCGATTTTAGCAAATTGGATGGAGGTCATGAATTGTGTCTTCCTTAATCGAAAAGACCGTCAACAAGCTCTCCGATCCATTCGGGAGGGAGTGAAATTGCTCAAAAAGGGCCATTCACTTGTCATTTTTCCTGAAGGAACAAGAAGTAAAGGTGGGCCTATAAAACACTTTAAAAGTGGCAGCTTTCGATTGGCAGTGGATGCAAAGGTACCAATTGTTCCAATTTCCATTATTGGTACGTCAAATGTTTTTGAAAAAAATAATCGCCTCATAAAGCCAGCAGAGATTAAGGTCATAATCGGACAACCTGTAGTGTCGCATATTCACAGTGAAAAAGACATAAAAGAATTGGCTGCGGAGGTAAGAGAAATCATTGTCAGCCAAATTGAGAAGAAAAGAATAGCTTCCTAATAGGACTTCTCAAAAGGTTTCTAGATAAGGAATAGGTTCAAATGAAACAAAACCGTCTGGAGAACCAGACGGTTTTTAAATATAAAATAAGATACAAAAATACATAAATGTGCTACCTGCTAGAACAAAAGGATGCCAAATGGCGGGGGAAAATGGAACCTTATGAAACGTATAAAAGAC
>DASQIV010000585.1:0-2947 GCA_035631415.1 Pseudoneobacillus sp.
CTTCGTTTCTTCCACCTTCTCGCCTCCCCACAAGCTATAAAAAAATATATTCCCTACTTTCATATTAGTATATTTTTCTATGAAGAATGTTGAACATTTTTTGACAAATTCTATTGATAAAAAAAGTTTTGCTAAACTTGCCTGTTGATTTCCGTTTCAAACGCTCCAATCAACATTAGGTTAAATCGCCATAAAAAAAACGGGAAGCACTATCTCTTCCCGTTTTACTCTTTCCTTATGCAGTTTTTGCAGGTAACAAGATGTTAAATGTAGTTCCTTTATTTAACTCACTTTCTACATAAACCCTACCATTATGGTTTTCAATTATTTTAAAGCTAACCATTAAACCAAGACCGTTTCCATTTTTCTTTGTTGTAAAGAACGGTTCCCCTAGTTTTTTTAGTTTTTCTTCAGAAATTCCAATACCCGTATCTTGGATGGAGATTTGTACATTATTATCATTCACAGAAGTTTTTACGATTAAATCTCCACCATTTGGCATTGCCTCCATTCCATTTTTAATGAAATTAAGGAATACTTGTTTTAGTCTGTTTTCATCACATTCAACCTGAATGATTTCTTCCTGACAATCTAATTGGAGTCGAACATTTTTCTTTCTAGCTTCAAATTCTAACAAAGAAACCACATTTTGAATAATAGGTATAATGTTTTTTTCTTCTAGTTCTATCATCTTAGGCTTTGCTAATACCATAAATTCTTCTACAATATTGTTCACTCTATCGATCTCATCAAGAATAATATCTAAAAACTCTTTTCGCTGTGGATCAGTTTCATCTAGGCTAAGGAATTCCGTATATCCTTTCATAGAGGTTAAAGGGTTTCTGATCTCATGAGCCACTCCAGCAGCTAATTGTCCAACTGCCGCTAATTTATCTTGACGATGGATAATTTCCTCAGTATGCTTCTTCTCCGTTATATCATTTCGAATAGCTAAATACTGATAAGGTTTACCCTGTTCATTGATAAAAGGAACAATCGTTGTGTCTACCCAATAAAGCGTTCCATCTTTTGCTCGGTTTTGAATTTCCCCTTTCCAAACATGGCCGTTACCGATTGTTTTCCATAATTCTTTAAAGAATGATTTGGAATGGTTTCCAGAATTCAATAATTTATGATCCTGTCCGATTAATTCTTCATGACTAAATCCTGATATCTTACAAAAATTATCATTTACATAGGTGATAATTCCTTTTGCATCAGTAATTGCCACAATGGATGATTGATCAAGAGCAAATTTGAAATCGCTAATCTCTTTTAATGTTTCTTTTAGGTGTACTTCAGTGGTTTTGCGATTTGTAATATCTGTTCTTATCGCAATATATTGATATGGTTTACCATTCGAATTTAAAAATGGAACGATTGTTGTATCCACCCAATAAGTTGAACCATCTTTGGCACGGTTACAGATTTCACCCTTCCAAACCTCACCACTTCCAATAGTTTTCCAAAGCTTTTTAAAGAAATCAACAGAATGAAATCCTGAATTTAAAATTCGATGATCTTGACCAATAATTTCATCCTCTTTATATTTAGAAATCTCACAGAATTTATCATTTACATAAGTAATCTTACCTTTAGAATCTGTTATCGCAACGATAGAGGATTGGTCAAGTGCAAATTTAATATCTTTAATTTCTTTTAAAGTATTGATGACTTTATCTTGTGCTGATTTTCGATCCGTAATATCACTTCGAATTGATACATATTGATAAGGTTTCCCCTTTTTATTTAAAAATGGAACAATCGTTGTATCTACCCAATAGAAAGACCCGTCTTTTGCTCTGTTACGTATCTCTCCTTTCCATATCTCTCCCTTTCCGATGGTTTTCCAAAGACTTTTAAAGAACTCTTTTGAATGGAAACCAGAATTAAGAATATTATGGTTTTGTCCCACCAATTCTTCTTCCTCATAACCAGAAATTTCCACAAACTTTTGATTAACAAAGGTTATGATACCTTTTTCATCAGTAATAGCTACTATAGAAGATGCATCTAACGCAGCCGTTATATCCTTTAAATTTGAATCACTTTTAGCTAACCGCTTACTCATTAACGCATTGGTTCCAATTAAACCAGAAAGGATAAAAATAGCAACTAAAAGAACTAAAATTAATATAAACATCTCTTGAGAGGTATTTGCTTGAATACTATTTTCCTTAGAAGTGAATGTTGCAGCCCTCATTAACAAGTAATGACCTTCCACCACTGCACCTGTAATAATTAGAGAACTGATAGGCTTTAGCCACATTTGACTTTGTTTTGAAGAGTCTGTTGAAAGAAATAGGATCCAAAGAGAGAAAAGAAATGATCCGAATATTAGTGTGAAAGAAAGGAAAAAAAGAATAAAGTTAAATTTTATATCCATATTCATGCCATACATACCAAGAACATGGACAGAAAAAACGGCTATGGTTAAGAATAAACTTCCAAAAATTAAATGAAACATCTTCGCTTTATGTCTCAAAAGTGTAGAAAAAGCAATTCCTGTAAATAAAATACCAGCTATCAATGATAATAAAGTAAGACCAATATCATAAGATGCATAGCTACTTAGGTCTGCAGAAAGCATCCCAAGAAAATTCATTACCCAAATCCCGATTCCAAAAGAAAAGGTTCCTCCCAGAAATAAAAATCTTGTATTTCGTTCAGATGAACTTATTAATGTAAATAAATCCAACGCTGTATATGAAGACATAATCGTTAAAACGATTGCCACTAATATCATAACTGGATTTGATGCAAGTAATGAAGTCGTCATATTTTTCCGAAACAACCTCCTAATGTAAAAAATAGTTTTATAACATGATTGTAATCGAAACTAATAATCTATGGAAGAAGAATATTTCAAGGAATGTTCACAATTATATCCATAATCGACTTGATTTTTTGATCTTATGTTATATTTTACCCATTTTTATAAAATCAT
>DASQIV010000586.1:0-3598 GCA_035631415.1 Pseudoneobacillus sp.
CAATTGAATCTATAAATAATATGTCGCCAGTAAGTAAATATTGATCATCAACCACGAACGAAGTACTACCTATTGTATGGCCAGGAGAATAGACCGCTTTAATGGTTGTATCGCCTACCTTGTATTCATCCCCATCATTAATTTGTTGATACTCAAATGTCACCTCTTCTGCATCCTTTGGCGGAAGAAAGTAAGTAGCACCAAATTTTTCAGCTATTTTTCTTCCTCCTGAAATATGATCAGCGTGTAAATGAGTATCCAAGACATGGGTCAATTGAATATTATGCTCTTGAATAAATGTTTCGTATGGTTTTAACATTCGATTGGTATCAATCAGTGCACCTTTTCCGTTGGATTCGATTAAATAGGACAGACATCCTTTACCTATACGAACAAATTGGTAAATAGCCCCTCCATTTTTCAAAGTTCCAATTTTTAATGGTTCTAAATGCTCGCTCCAGCCATTCATACCATCAGCAATTGAGTAAACATTTGTAAATCCAGCCTCTGCTACTTCTCCTGCAATATATTCAGAAGAACCACCTTTAGCACAAACAACATAAATAGCTTGATCCTTTGGGAGTTTATCCACAATCGAATCAAGACCATCTAATAAATCAAAATATGGTTTGTTAATGACATGTACATTTTTACCTTCTATTTTCCAATCATCAAAATCATCCGTATTTCTTACATCCAGAATAAAAACTTCTTCATGACTTAATATTTTTTCGGTTAATTCTTTAGCTGTGACCGTTTTAACAGATGCCTCCTCTGTCATTATGCCCCTCCTTTAATAGATCCTTATTAAAACGTTAGTGTTACATCTGCATCTTTTGCAAACGCCAAAAATGTAACTGCCCCACCTACATCGATACCTTCCACAAAGTGTTCTTTTTCAAGACTCATCACATCCATTGTCATCTGACAAGCAATCATTTTCACACCCATTTCTGTGGCCATAGCCACTAGTTCTTCAACAGGAGGAACATTTGCTTTTTTGAATCCTTCTTGGAAATGCTCGGTACCAGCAGGCATAGCTAAATTTTTATGGCCTTCTTTGTGTATTAAATTTAAGCCTTCAAATGTAAAAAAAATACCCACCTCTGCATCTGTTGCTGCAGCTGCCGTTGCAATATTAAATACTTTATAAGCGTCAAACATTCCACCATTTGCTGCGATAATGGCTACTCTCATTTTATTTTCCCTCCTTATTAATGTTTTTGATCAGTCGGTCCTGTCCAATCCTTCATACCAGGAACAACATTTTTCACATTGGTAAAGCCTTTTTCCGCAAGCTGTTGTGCGGCAAAATCACTACGGTTTCCGGAACGACAAATCACATGTATTTCATCACTCTGATTTAACTCTTCAAACCGCTTTTCTAGCTCTCCCAAAGGAATGTTTTTAGCTCCTGGTATATGACCAAAAGCATATTCTGCAGGTTCCCTTACATCTAGAATCGTTACTTTTTCATTGCCCTCTATTTGTTTTAACAAATCATCTAAATTCGTAACATGAGGGTGTTTTGTTTCACTTTTTTCCTCTTCAGAGCTTGCTTTCCGTAGATAGTGCTTTAATGTATCACCATCTTCAACAGTTCCCAAGTATTGATTACCAGTACTCTGAGCCCAAGCTTTTATATCAGCAGTTGACCCTTTATCTGTAGCTTGAATCTCCATGACTTGTCCTGGATCCAGATTGGTCATTTCTTTTTTTGTTTTAACAATCGGCATTGGACACGCTAAACCTTTAGCATCAAGTACTTTATTTACCGTAACTTCCATATTTGCACCTCTCTTAAACAGCATTAATACTCTTATAGGTTGTTTCATTTTTGATTAAATATTTATGGGAAATGAAGCATAAAAAAGGCATCCACCTTAGTGGACGCCTTTGTTTTTATTCTTTTATACCTTCAAGCCAATCTTTATAACACTCTTGGCATAGCGGCTTTTCTAAATGTTCATTTTGATAGATAAACGCTCCAAAATAATTGGTATCTTCTAATGGAGCATGACAATAAAAGCATTGCTCGTCCATTATGATTCCCCCTGTTGAAGACTATTTATATCATGCGCACAAGGAAAGAAAAATAATGTGGATGTTTGTACCACTTTTCTGTTCTTTTTTGTTTAAGACTTTTCACAAGCATAATGGTCTTTATCTCTATCCATTTTCGACTGATACGCCGGATGGTCCGAGGCTACCCCATTTGGGTAAACCTTTCTTAGTTCTGTGCAGTTTTCAAATATTTCCTTTGGGCTATTTGGCAAAGGTGCTGCTGTCTCTGTTTTAGATTGACTGCCAGTTTTGCTTTCCTTTTGAGAAGGTAATTTTTTCGAATCAAGATCTCCTTTGGTTGTACCGTAATCTCCATATGCCCATAATCCGGTTTTATTTTTTCTAGCCTCTCTTGCAAATTGAATAAAAAATTCACTGTACTTTACATCTGGCGGATATGTGGAGGGCTCTGCATATCCATTTAATACCAAATCTGCATTAAACATTTTTTTGCGGATTTCATTTTCATTCATTAAATCGGTAGGAGCAGTTAACCAGATAATCCTTAACAGACGCCCATATCGGTCTGTTTCCGAGATATCCTTTTGCATCCAGATTCTTTTTCCTTCTAACTTAGATTTAGTATAGTTACTTGCTTCTTTTCCGAATTCCTCTGTACGAGTTGTTGACTCAGGGGTATTAATCCCAACCAATCGAACCTTCCTGCCATAATTTAATTTAATTGTATCACCATCATCTACCCTTTCAACCATAACAGCCTCAAGATTAAGGTGTTTTGTATGTTCTTCAATTTTTAATGCAGTATCTTCGTTTTTTACTTCTTCTATCATTTCCCCTGAACAGGAGGTAAGGATTGCAACTAATAAAAAAATTAATATGTATTTTAAAAACTTCAAAATTACGCCACCTCATATAAGCTTTTTCTTCTATAGAAGTATACAAAAATAAGGTACTAATGGAAACTTGATAATTACCTATTATTAAAAAAAGAACCCCGCTTACTTAAAAGCAGAGTTAAATGGAGAAACTTTGAATTTCTAGGGAAGCTCCTTTATTTTCTCGTCAATCAGGGTCCTTGTCTTAATAACAGGAATCTCTTCAGGATATCCTAACCCTATTACGCCAATCACATCATAATCATCTGGAACTGACAAAATCACACGATTTGTAGGAGAAATGCCAATGGAAGACCAAAAAGAGCCAACCCCTTCAGCCCAAGCTGACAACATAAAATTTTGAATGAAACAGGCAGTGGCAGCACGATTTTCCTCACGTTCAATCTCATTTTTCCCATGCTTAGATAGGACAGCAAATATTACAGGAGCATTTCCAAAGTTTGATTTATGATTTAATTTTGCTCTCGTTTCAGGTCCTATAAAATAAACTTCCCAAGGCTCCGTCATGCGATGATTTGGCGCAAACGTTGCGGCTTGCAGCCAAGATAGGATAGTGCATCGTTCTATTTGATCTTTTTTAAATTTTTTTATATTACGCCGCGTTTGGATAATATCGATTACATTCATCATTTCGCCTCCTTGATAACCATATTTATGAATAAAAAGGCCGAGATATC
>DASQIV010000587.1:0-4107 GCA_035631415.1 Pseudoneobacillus sp.
AATCGTTTTTTCTGCTTTCTTCCGTTGGGAAATATCCCTTCCCACAACCTGCTTTGCCAATCTTCCTTCATAAAATATTGGCATGGCAGACATCTCAACCTCAATGCTTTTTCCGTCTAGCTGTAACGTTTGAAATTCAAATCTTACTATTTCATTAAACTCATCATCTAGAGCTAAATCGATGCCTTTAATTTGTTCTAATATATGATGAGGTACAAATCTTGAAATTGGAAGTCCGACAATCTCTTCTAATTTAGATGCGCCAAAAATCTTACAACCCGCTTCATTGATATAATCAATTTTCCCTCTACTATAAACAGCAATAAAATCAGGAGACATCTCTACTAAACTTCGATAACGATCTTCACTCTCTTTTCGATCTGTGATATCAAATAGAACACTAGTAAAATCTGCAAATTGCCCTCGATGATCAAGAATGGGTATCCCTCGATCCTGAATCCATCTTACTTCCCCATCTGGCCGAATAATTCGGTAAACGCTTGTTACAGCTTCACCCTTTAAAAAGTTCTGTTCCCTTTCAAATAAAATGTGTACATCCTCTGGATGAATCACTTTTTTCCAAAGGGAATAATCTTCATAAAATTCGTCTAATGAATATCCATAAAGTTTCTCAATACCTGGAGTAATTAAAAGGGTATTAGATCTTAAATCATGTGACCAAATAGCCACATCTAATGTATCAAAGATATTTTTCAATCTGAGTTTGTTCTTTTCTAATTCTCTTGCGGTTACATCTAGACCTTTAAGCATCCAGAAGATGATTCCCATCGTTAATAATAGAAAAATACTATCTAGTATAAACTTGAGTAAACCTTCACTTTGAAACACAAGAGATTCTATCTCATCTAATACTTCTACTAGTGCAACAAGGCCAAAAACAGCCAGCCATTTTCGTTTATAGGTTTCATTTCTATTTTTCAAAGTTTAATCTCCCTATGACTTTCTTCAATTAGATTGAACTCTACAATAGTTAACATATCAAAAAATGGTAAAGTTAACAATAATAGTATGAAATAGTTTTGTCCTAACTTGTTGCAATTTGTCTTTTATTGGCTTTATTAAAGACATTTTCACCCTACAACTTAATGACTATATCCTTAAGAATTTGCTTATATCTAAATTCGTACTAATTTTATACTAAATAACCGTTGATTTCCGCTACGGGCGAATGCTTTCCGCGGGGTGTGAGCTTTTAGCCTCCTCAGTCGCTTTGCTCCCTGCGGGGTCTCAAGGCTCACACTATTCCCGCAGGAGTCATCGCCCTTCGCTCCAATCAACTAGTATCCGAAAATAATTTAAGAGGTGACTACCATGATGACGAAAATCTCTCCCATTAACGCCAACAATAGAAATTTTGACTACTATCACTAACTTTCTATTAATATACTCTAAACACAAAGAAACCACTGAACGCGTTTTTGATGTTGCAAAGGAAAAACATGGTATGCGATAGACAACCTACTCTTAAAAAAAATTGTCCATGCAGGCAATACTTACATTTGCTGCCATGATCTAAATAAACTAGCAACTTGAAACATGGCAAGTTGCTTGATGAGGATTTTTGAGTGGATTTTTTTAAGTAAACTAGTTGATTGGAGCGGAAGGTGCTTGACTCCTGGGGGATTTAGCGTTCCAGGCGAGACCCCGCATGAGCGTAGCGAAGAGGAGGCTCGGCGAACGCCCCCAAGAAGAATTTGATTTCTGAAAAGGCCGGCACTAGGGCTTTTTCATAATTCTTCACCGGAAAGCAAGCACCTGGAGCGGAAATCAGCCTTTTATCACACTATTCATATCAAAAAAAGACAAAAGGCAGCAAGAAAGAGTCATCTCGCTGCCTTTTGTCGACAATCTGGAATGGATGTCCCATTCAGTTTAAAACTCAGGCAAATGATCCAGATTATTTTCTTTAATTCCATCTGGTTCGCTTCTAATAATATCCCTTCCATACTTATGGAAAACATCGACATGAGCGATATTTCCTGCTTTCGCTTCTTCCAATGCTGTAATATAGTCTAGTTCACGTCCCATGCTCGTCTTAAACGCGATAATATCACCATCATCTTTTTTTCGAACTGCGACAAATTCCTCTTTACTATTAGATTGATTACGGCTCACTTCAGCTAAAGCTTGTTCTTCCCCCTGTTGCTTATACTGGTTAAAAATTTGCTCAAAATCCTTATTTTCCATATTTACCCCTCCCGAACATACGTTTAGTATTTTCTGTTCAAGGAACTTTATGTAAATAATCCTTAAATTCATTTCTTCATACTTGGATACTGATTTGATGTATTCACTTTTATACTCCATCTAGCTCTTTCATGACTTAGATAGATTTGTGTTTCACTAATAGAAGCAAACACGGCTGTTCCAATCGCTAAATGCAAAACAGCCCATGGAAGCTGTAAGGATGTTGCAACAGTTATGATTCCCACTAACATTTGGACTATAGCGATTAAAGCAGCCAGCAACATACGCTTCTGCAGATTGGAATCCCATTTATCCCTTATTGACCAAATGCCTAGCACAAGAATATAAACTACCGATACCATTGCTAGTCCTCGATGAATCGATTGAAAAAGTTCTGATCTTGAAATTGGCAAAAAGGTGTCTCCACATTCTAACCAGCCACAAGCCAAGCCATAGGAAAGATGCTTAATATAAGCTCCAAAGGCTAAGGTAAGAACAAGTAGAATCATGACGATATGTAAATGACGGCTCAAGGTTTTCGGAAAAGCACCCTTTTTTTCAAAATGATTTTGAAAAGTTCCTCCTTCAGAATTTCTAAATATCCATAATAAGCTATATAGAAAAAACATCGCGATTAATAAATGAATACTAACTATCGTGGCAGGAGTATCTAAAAGCACGACTACGGCACCCAGTAATACTTGAATAGTAAGCAGGAACATCATCCCCCATGCTACGTTCCGAACCTTCCCAAGCCCATTTGCTCTTAAAATCAAGATGAACAATATCATGGTTAATAGACCTAATGAGGCACCAATTACACGATGTGTAAACTCAATTAAAGTAGCACCCTTTAATATTGGAATAAATAGACCATTACATAAAGGCCAATCTGGGCCACACCCCATTCCTGAATTGGAAGAAGCCACATACCCTCCAAAGACTATTAATACATAGGTGAAGATAATTGAAACAAATGCTAAACGCTTGATTGCCAAAGCAAGTACCTCCTGGATAAAAGTATTTGGAATTTTAACAATAGTGTAAAAGAATTAAGATAATCTTTCGGTGATTTGAATCACAAAAGTTTCCTTATTAGTATTTTTCATCCTTTTACTAGCTATTGACCTAGGCATCCGCCGTGTCATTCTAAAATCATCAACATAATTTATAGGGAATTTACCCAGATTAGAAAAAAAGGAGAACTGCCCCGATGAATCCGTATGGTTACCATTATTCTTATATTCCACAGAGTCCTTATGTAAATGTTGAGTATGGTTACAATCCTTATCTACAACCAGTACAAGATGATTTATACAGACAACCACAACAACTCGAAAGAAGAGTCAGTACGTTAGAACGGGAAAATGATCTGCAAAAAAGAGAATTAAATCGGCAAAACGATGAACTTCGCCGTCAAAACCAAGAAATTAACCGTTTAAATAAAGAAATCGGCAGAATCAATCAAGAAATCCAAAGACTGAATCAAAATGATGAGCGAACCACACGTCGCTTACAACGAGTCAATCAGAGACTTCGTGCAGTTGAAAGAAGACTTCAAATCCCATTTTCCGCTACTGATGGAGAATTTTAAAAACAATAATAAAAACAGGCATCCTTTCATTAGGAGCCTGTATTTTTGTTTACGAAGAATTTATCTAAAAAACAAATATTCTCCAAACTTGTCTCATATTTTAGAAATGAATTGATTTTTGAACAAGGAGACAGATAATGAAGACATTTTTTAAAGCGACATTACTATTAGCTATAACTGCGTTCATTGGGGAATGTATTGAATTTTTCATTAATTTAATTTTAGCAAAGGAATTGGGGGGTAAGGGATTAGGTCTCTATATGACGATTTTACCGACCATCTTCCTTATCCTCACACTAGCCAGT
>DASQIV010000588.1:0-9231 GCA_035631415.1 Pseudoneobacillus sp.
ACGACTGTACAGTTTATTTAATTAAACCATATCTTTTTAAAGGTATCAACAATATTTTCTAAAAATTTTTACAGTTCTAAACATTCAAAAACCCCCATTAGTAAAATGGAGGCTTAATAGATTTATATATGCATTTTTTCAGTTAAAATGGCATTTCCTCTTTCCAACCAATTTTCCCCAGAAACAATAGCCTCCCCACCACCTTGCGCAAGGGTATCATTTCCACCACCTCTACCATTGATTAATGGCAATAGTTCGACTAATATATTTTTCATATTTAGATTAATGGAAGCACCACGAGCCATTACTACTTGGAGCTGTTTTTCATTTTTTGAAACTAACATGACAACTACGTTCTCAAGTTGGTTCGTAATCATCCGCGCAAGACTTTGTAGCTCTTTTATTGTTCGGTTATTTAGAACTTTGCTTATTATGTGATTATTATTTTTGCTATATTCCACAATCATCTCTTTAGCTTCATACTGAAGAAGGGACTGCTTAAGATCTACCAATTCTTTATCAGAGTTTTTAGCTGTTTCTATAATACGAGTTAATGAATCGACCATGCCTTGTTCAGGCGCATTTAACATTTTTGTTAATTGCAGAATAATTTGCTGCTTATCGTGAAGCTGTTTTAAAACACGGTTTCCACAGACAAATTGGAGTCGAACTTTTTTTCTTTGCCGTTCCCAATCTAATATTTTTATAGCTCCAACCTGCCCTGTTGTATTAGGGTGTGTTCCACCACATCCGTTGTAATCGAATTCTGGAATGATGACCAGTCGAATATTTTCAGTCACGCTAGGCTGCTTTCGAAGTGGATACTGAGATAATTCTTCGATACTAATCCATTTTGTTTGTACTGGCCTATTTTCTATAATAATTTGATTTGCTCGTTTTTCAGCCTCAGCAACCTGTTGTGCAGTTAAATCCTCCACTTCTAAGTCGATTGTCAAAACTTCTTGACCTAAATGGAACCCAACGGTTTCAAATTCAAATATCTCCTCAAAAGCTGCTGATAAAATATGTTGACCACAATGTTGTTGCATATGATCAAAGCGTCTTTCCCAATCGACTTGTCCAATAATAGTATCAATTGAATCAGGAAATGGTTCATTAATATAGTGCCGAATTTCTCCATCTATTTCTTCCACATTTTCAACCGATTTATCATTGAGAAACCCAATATCAAAAGGCTGCCCACCGCCAGTAGGGTAAAAGGCAGTTTCATCTAAAACTACATACCAAAGACCAGCTTCATCCATGTCCTGTTTTTTCAAAATAGTTGTAAATGTCTGTATGTATGAATCCTTATAGTATAGTTTGTTTTCCAACCTACAGTTCCCCTTTATAATCTATTTCTTCACTAATACTTTTTGGTCATACTCATTTGTTTTTTCATTAACTCATAAGATTTGTCAATAATATCAGTCAGTACATCTGCCTTATAAATCCGCCCAAGCTTCGTGTTATCTTGATAATATTCCACAATTTCATCCAGCTTTTGAGCAGTCTCCTTCATGATTCTTATATTAAATTGTATTCTTTCTCCCTTTTCCATCTTCAAACAACCTCCTATCACCTTTATATCTATTTGCTAGCAGTTTGATATACATATTATAACAAAACGAAACAAATTCAATCAAATTTTGATCATTATCGTCAAAGATATGATCGATAGAATATCTCATCCATAAATTTTATAAATATCGCTTTTGGCCGAAACGCCTATGGAAAACATATTTTTTTATGTCGCTATCTTTTAAATTCTTATCTACATATCGAAATAAAAGTGATTGAAATTGAGGATACTGTTTCATAACAAATAGAGCAAATTCCTTTCGCTCGGCTTTAGTTGCAGCTTCAATAAACTCAGATTGACTTACAATCTCGTTTATTTGATTACGAACATATTCCATCGTGTCATTCCATTTTGCTTTCCGTTCTTCTAAAATACTTTTTGCATATACAGGAAGTTTGTCGATTACAAGATCGATATACCCATGTAACCACATCTTCATCCTGTCCTTCTCTGTTAATTCAAATACCATATTCATTAATTGAAGTTCATCCAATTCTTCGCTCATAGCATACTTTCCTACTGCGTTCACTTCCTTCACCTCATTTCAATTTTTCTCCTATATGTGATTATTTATTTGTAATTGAATTCTACCTACGAAAAAACCCCTCACTACTGAAATGTAGAGAGAGGTTTTGCCTTATTTATATTCCAAAAATTCTACTCGATTTCCAAACGGGTCACTAACAAAAAAACGGGCTCTTCCATCAATTGGTGCATCTTCTTTCGTTTTGATGTCGTTCTCTTCTAAATGTAATCGAAAGATTTCTAAGTTCCCTATTACAAACGCTGGATGGGCTTTTTTAGCTGGAAGAAAGTCTTCTTCCACTCCAATATGAATTTGTTGACTTCCAAATTTAAACCAGCATCCTCCACGTCCTTGCAAACTTTCAGGCTTCTGTATTTCTTCTAGCCCGATTATTCCTCCCCAAAACCCTCTTGCTTTCTCTTCACATCCTATTGGCGCAGCCAACTGTATGTGGTCAATCCCAATATACTCAAATTTCATCATAATCCCCCCTCTGAGTGTCACATTATCTTATTCTGTTTTTCGTTATTAAAATCCTTTATAAAATGGAAAAGAGCCCATAAAATTGAGCCCCTTTTCCATAATCAATTAAGTTCTTTATCTAGAAATGCATAGAAGTCTACCCATTCATCAATTAATTTAGAGGTTGGTTTACCCAAACCGTGTCCGGCTTTGGCCTCCAGTCGTAATACAATAGTTGAGTCTGAACTTGCTTTTTCCAATAGAGTAGCAGCAAATTTCTTTGCATGTGATGGAACAACGCGATCATCACTTTCAGCTGTTGCAATTAATACCGGAGGATAAAGTTCTTCTTCTTTAATATTATGAAGCGGTGAGTATGCGTATAAAAATGGGAAGTGTTCTGGATTATCAGCGGTTCCGTACTCTGGAATCCAATAACGTCCTATTGTAAATTTGTGATAACGCAGCATATCAATGACAGGTACTCTGCAAATTACTGCTCCGTAAAGATCTGGGCGTTGGACCATACATGCCGCTACTAATAAACCTCCATTGGACCCACCCATGATGGATAACTTGTTTTTATTAGTATATTTCTCCTGAATTAACCATTCTGCTGCAGAAATAAAATCATTAAACACATTTTGTTTATTTTCTAGCATTCCAGCTCTATGCCAGTCCTCACCGTACTCAGAACCACCTCTTAAATTCGCAACGGCATAGACGCCTCCTTTTTCCAGCCATCTAAGTAATGCAGGATTAAAGCTTGGAGATAGGCTGATATTGAAACCGCCATAAGCATATAAAATAACTGGATTATCGCCATTTAATTGCAACCCTTTTTTATGGGTTAGAAACATTGGTACTTTTGTTCCGTCTTTAGAGGTGTAAAATACTTGATTTGTTTCGTACTGGTCAACATCAAACGAAATTTCTGATTGTGAAAATACATCTAATTTTCTATTCACAAAGTCAAATTTATAAACTACTGTTGGGTATAAAAAGGATGCTAGTCCAAAGTAAAATTCAGTGTCAGTGGATCCTCCAGTTATGTCGGTCAATGATCCTAAAATAGGTAGCTCTAATTCTTCAATTTTTTCCCCTTCTTGATTATAAAAATGAATTTGATGATGTGCATCATGTAAAAATGCGATGACAAATTGACCATTTACAAATTTAATTGAATCCATAACGTCATTTTGTTCAGGAACTATTTCTTCCCAGTTTTCTTGTCCAGGTTGTTTTAAATCAATGGCGATGATTCGTCCTTTTGGTGCAAATAAGGTTGTTTTAAAGTAGAAAGTTGTTCCAACATTTGTGATGTAGGAATATTCGGCATCTTGTTGATCTAACAAACGTGTAAACGGGTCATCAGTATCGATTGGTTTTATATACAAGCGATTTTCTGCTGCTGTACCAAAGCTAACATGTAGCCCTAAATAATTTTTATCAGACGAAATAAATGGTGAGAACATTAATTCTTTATCTTCTGGTTGTTCATGTATTAAAATATCCTCTGTTTGATCCGTTCCCAATTGATGAAAATAAACTTTGTTATAACAGCCTTCATCAGCAGGATCAATAGTTCCAGGTTGTGGAAAACGATTATAGTAAAAGCCGCTATTATCTGGTTTCCATGCAATCGTGGTAAATTTAACCCATTGTAATTCATCTCCAAGATCTTCAACTGTTTCAACTTTACGGATGTGAATAGTTTGCCAATCACTTCCACTTTCAGAAGTTGCATAAGCTACATATTCTGAATTAGGACTAATCGAGAAATTTGTTACCGCAACCGTTCAATCCTTACTTAACAGATTCGGATTAATAACAACTGATTCATTGTTATTGTCATTCATAAATAGGATAGCCTGATTTTGGAGACCATCGTTTTTCTGATAAAACAAACGATTACCTACTTTTTTGGGAACAAAATATTTAGGAAAATTCCATAGTTCTGTTAATCTTTGTTTATCTTTTTGTTTTTCCTTTGAATCAGAAAAATAGGCTTCACAACTACTTTGCATTTCCTTTCCCCATTCAATAGTTTCTATTGAATTTGGATCCTCTAACCAGCGATATGGGTCAGCAACTTCAGTTCCGTGATAGTTCTCAATTAAATCACTTTTAAATGTAATAGTCATTTTTCTTTTTCTCCTTTAATCTCTTTCGAATCTATTTCGCCATACGAAATAAAAATTCCTGCTTGATTAATAAGAATTTTATAAAATTTCTATTTTTTATATCAAAAAGAAAATCCCCTTTATTTGGGGATTTTCTCAGCTATTCTCACCTTATTCTGTGTTTCTTTCGAAAAGAACTTTATGAAACGCTGTCTAACTGATCATATAAAGCATCACGTAATTTTTCCAATGTCAGTATTTCTTCATGAAGTTCTTGTAGTTCTACCAATTTTATTTCAATATTCATTTTTTGTCGTAATTGGTGGATAGAGATTTCTAGTTGTTCTAACTCCATTTCCAATTTTTCCATTCTTTTTGCTTCATCAATCTTTACGTTTTGATGTTTAGGAGGACTTGACAGAACTTTGCTTAAAGAATTGGATGTTGGTTTTTGAACGATATGATTGATAAATTTATCCTTAGCCCAATCGTAGTTACCATTAAAAAGATGAACTTTTTCTTGCTCTAACCAGTATGTCTTTGTAAATAACTTATTTAGAAAATAACGGTCATGTGACACCGCTAGTATGGTTCCGCTAAAATTCTCAAGTGCCTCTTCAAGCACCTCACAAGAATCAATATCTAAATGGTTGGTCGGCTCATCTAAAATTAAAAGATTCGCATCTTGATACATTAATTGCGCTAAACGAAGACGCATTCTCTCCCCACCACTTAGCTGGTTTACTTTCCTGAATACCGCTGGTCCATAAAATAAAAATCTGGCTAGGATATGACGGGCTTCCCCTTCATTAACTGTGACTTCAGATCGAAAAACATCAATTACCCTTTCATCTTTAAGGTGTTGAAACACATGTTGTGACAAATATCCAATCTTCACATTACTTCCTAAACGTACAATTCCGTTTTCAGGTTGAATTTCGTTTAATATCAATTTCAGAATAGTTGATTTTCC
Organism: Pseudoneobacillus sp.; assembly: GCA_035631415.1. Taxonomy (GTDB): domain Bacteria; phylum Bacillota; class Bacilli; order Bacillales; family Cytobacillaceae; genus Pseudoneobacillus. The sequence goes on from DASQIV010000588.1 coordinate 5,667, forward strand.
AGTTCCGTTTTCACCAACAATAGCTGCTCGATCTTTATATTGAACAAACATGTCTAATTTATCAAATAAAACACGTTCACCAAAGCTTTTCGATACATCCTTTAGAACGATGACATCCTTACCGCTCCTGTCCATTGCTTCAAAATCAATCACCATTTTTTTCACCTCGAGCTTTGGACGATCGATTTTTTCAATTCTTCCAAGTGCTCGTTCCATATTTGTAGCACGTTTATGAAGAGCTGCGCTAGGAGGATTGGACCGATTAGCCCAATCCCTTAACCGTTTAATAGCTTCCTTCATTTTTTTGATTTTTCGTTGTTGCTCTTGGTACTGCTGAAACTCTATCAATAAGCGGTCTTCTTTTTCTTTCATAAAACCAGAAAAATTGGTATGGTATAATTCTATTTCTCCATCTTCCATGTCTAAAATTTTGGTTACTACCTGATCAAGGAAATAACGATCGTGTGAGATTAACACAACTGTACCAGAGTAATCCTTTAAAAAAGATTCCAACCATTCAACTGCCCCTAAATCAAGATGATTTGTTGGCTCATCCAAAAGTAATAATTCTGGTTTCTTTAGAATATTTAATGCAAGGGTGATCTTCGTTTTCTCCCCTCCACTTAATAATGAAAAGCTTTTACTTAGTAAGGATTCGAGCTTCAATCCGTGAATAACACGGTCTATTTGTGCCTCTACTTCATATCCACCATCATTTGTAAATTCATCTTGAAGTTGCCCATAGGTATCCATGAGTCTTTGTAATTTCTTGGGGTCTTTTTCTTCACCCATCTGGGCCTCAAGCTGTTTCAGCTTAGACTCTTTTTCCATTAATTCCTCAAAAGCTGTTTTCAATACTTCTATAACTTGGTTTTCTCCAAAGTTAGGAATTTGAGCAAGATATCCAATCTTCATACCTTTTTTCCAATGAATGACACCACTATCCACTGTCTCCTCATTAGCCATTAATTTAATTAAAGTTGTTTTCCCAGAACCGTTCCGACCAACAAGTCCAATCCGGCTACCTTCATGGATCTCGATGGATAATTCTTGAAAGATGACATTTCCTCCAAAAGACTTGGCAATATTATTTATACTACATATAATCATTTCCTTATTCCCCTTCTGTTTTTGTGTTAATGTAAAACACATCTCCAGACGCAAAAAAGCTATGGGCAGTCTTCACCCATAGCAATAAAAAATAAAAAAGAGTGCAAAATAGCACCCTCATTCACCAATCAATTGTGGGAAAGAGATGTGTTACCGTTCTATTGTTTATATGAAATTTTTTGAAAAAAGGGCAGACTACCCCCTTGAAAAATTTCATCATGAAAAATCGCACGACAAAAATATAAAGCTTCTAACCATAACGTGCGACCCATCAAAGAACGTAACATCTTCTCCCCACCTCCGTTTCCATTACATAATACATATATTATAAAATTTCATTCACCATTTTTCAACTAATCATTTCCATAAAAGGAAGTTTTTTAAACAATTTAAAAAAATACTCTAGGCTTATAACCTAGAGTATTTTATTCATCCAATAGTCTTCACTAATTTGTTTTAGGATCGTTTTCATTTTGATTCTGGTTACTCTTAGGTGTTAGTTCATTAGAGAATTCTGCTAAAACCGCTTTATCGTTCATATTCAAAAAATTCTGTATATCATATTTCTTATCATACTTCTTTCTGACTTCATTCTGATGTCCAGTAGGCATTTGATTCTCACCGATTGATTGAAACATTTGACCAATATTAGGGAGATTGCTTCCCTTCTTATCTCGTTTCAACCAATTTAAAGCTATTGCACTAATCGCTATACTTAAAATGGACGCCCAAATCATTCCACGACCTGTTCTTTTCTTTTTTACAATTCTAAAATTCATCTGATTTTTTACCATCTTTAAAAGTGGTAATAACCACTGTTGCGTATTCATGAAAATCAATTCCTTTCAAATAAGGTAAGGAACACTCCTACACTCTTTAGGTTTTCCTGTCCTACTTCCTTCATACTTGGTAAAACCCACATCTAATTCGAAATATATCCCACCACGTTATTCAAATTCAAATAAAGAATTAACTTATAAACCTTATCACTAATAAATACACCGTCTGGAGGAAAATACCATTTTGAAAAATGTTAACTGGAAATGTTACAAATACATCAAAATGTGAGATAATAGACTATATAGGGAAGAAATTATTGTTCTCCTTCCTTAATTCACGCTTTATGTAACAGGAGGGGAAATCGAAATGAAACAAAATAATAAGTTTGCCCAAGGCGAAAAAGTGCTTATTTCATCAACTGGTGAGACCGTGACTATTAACAAAATAAGTTATATCCAACACATGAAAAAATTCTCATATACTATAATGGAAAAACCAGCAACCTTTTATTTTGAAGAAGAAATAATAAAAGTAACAATTTGATGGAATGAAATAACTATTGTCTAATCATCATATAGGTGGTATATTAATTAAGCGATGAGCTGAATTGTGTAAGCCGAGGACACGTCTTATGACAATGCACGATGTGGCGTGCAGTCTTCGCCTCAATACGCAAAGTCCCCTTTATGGGGACTTTTTATTTTTTATGATAGTATTCCTTTTAGAATTTGTTTATAAGTAAAGAAAAAAGCTAACTCAATTTTCACTTGAGTTAGCTCTATTATTTTTTAGTAGCTTGAATTAATGGCTAGATAAACCATATACGCTAATGCCAATCCTATTCCAATAATATAAGCTAAAAAAACAGGATTACGAATTATAGGATGATCCTGAATTTTTTCACTAATTTGAGCATCATATTCCCCTTGATATTTCTGTCTTCTTGAAACCTTTGCAGTATATAATAATCCAATTGACAAAACAATAACAGCAATAATACTTAGAACAAATTCCCAATGAAACAAGAATTTCCCCCCTTTTGATCTGGACCTTACTTTTACAATTCCACAAAAGCAGAAACAGTATTCAAAAGGTGGCAAGGTAATGTTTACTTGTTTGATTGGGCTATTAACATTTACAAAAGATTCCTGGAGACTCTAACTTAGACTTTTACCACTTATTTGCCCACTCTTGCACTATTTTTAACTCGTTTTCTGTTCTTTTCCCTGTCAAGTCACGTAACATTCGATAACCGGCCCATTTATAAAATATCTCTAAATCGATTTGGTTTCCAGCTATTTGTTCATACCCCTTTATCCAACCCTTTTCAAATTCGGATAAGATATCTGGATAATTTTCAAACGGAGATCCAATTCGATTTCCTTCTAGCTGTAAAATTGATATTGTCCTCGCGATATCGAATCTTATATCTCCTACAGATGCATTAGCCCAATCAATTACAGAAGTGATAGTCTCTCCATCGGTTAAGACATTTAATGGATGAAAATCCAAGTGCAGGATTGAAAGATTTTCGCTATGTCTATTTAATTTTAAAATATTTTCTATCAATGTTTCCTCTGTCTCAGTCTTGGGACTCAACCATAATGAGTCCTGATATAGTGTTTTTTTAACCGGAATTTGATGTATATTAGCATGTGTCGTTCCAAATTCTATT
>DASQIV010000589.1:0-6223 GCA_035631415.1 Pseudoneobacillus sp.
GTGCTGTTAACTCTTTTACATGATCTTGAAGATTTTTTATGAGGTCCGGAGAATTAGAATCCACTCCGTCCCTTAATACAACAAATGCTTTTACGATATTTCCGCGAATTTCATCTGGACTTGCCACAACCGCACATTCTTTAACTAGTGGGTGTTTCACAAGTGCATCTTCTACTTCGAAAGGTCCAATCGTATATCCGGAGCTAATAATGATATCATCTCCTCGACCTTCAAACCAAAAATAGCCATCTTCATCTTTTTTCGCTTTATCACCTGTAATATAGTAGTCACCCCGGAATTGCATAGCTGTTCGTTCAGGGTCTTTAAAATAATTTTTAAAAAGAGCTGGGGTTTCGATATGGACAGCAATATCTCCTACTTCCCCAACCTCGCAAGGTTCACCATTCTCATTGATAATTTCTACTCTGTTCCCTGGAGTAGGTTTTCCCATTGAACCTGATTTTAATGGCATTTGCTTCGTAATACCCACAAGCAATGTATTTTCTGTTTGACCATATCCATCGCGAACATCCACATTAAAATACTTTCTAAAAGTATCAATTACCTCACGATTTAATGGTTCACCTGCTGAAACAGCACTGTGAAGATTCGGCAGCTTATAGTCCGAAAGATTATCAACCTTCGCCATCAATCGATATTCCGTAGGTGTACAACATAAAACATTTACCTCATACTTTTCTAAAAGTTGTAAGTATTTGTTTGGATCAAATTTCCCTTGATATACCATTCCAGTTGCACCAGATCCCAATACAGATAAAAACGGGCTCCATATCCACTTTTGCCAACCCGGTCCTGCAGTTGCCCAAACAGTATCTCCATCCTCAATACATAACCAGTTTTTAGCAGCTGTTTTCAAATGGGCAAACGCCCAGCCGTGTGTATGAACTACCCCTTTTGGATTTCCAGTCGTTCCAGATGTATAGGATAAAAAGGCCATATCATCACGATTAGTTTCAGCTAGAATTAGTTCTTCTGAAGCATGTAACATTTCTTGATCTAGGTCATGCCACCCCTCAGACTCCTTGCCAAGTACAAACTTTTTTAATTCATGTAATTCATCTACTTCTTCGAATTGGTCAACATATGGATAATAGCTAATAACTCCCTTTACTTCCCCGTGTGTAATGCGATATTGTAAATCTTTAGTACGCAACAATTCTGAGCTAGGAATAACCACTAGTCCAACCTTAAGTGCTGCCAAATACACCTGGTAGGCTTCAATTAATCTTGGAACCATGACCAAAACGGTTTCACCTTTTTGTAATCCCGCATTTATAAAAACGTTTCCAATTTTATTTACATTTTTTAATAACTGATTGTATGTAACTTCTTTCACTTGACCTTCTTCATTTTCCCACTTTAAAGCAATTCTTGCAGGGTCTTGTGCAAATCTTTCCATTTCAGAAACAAGATTATACTTTTCTGGCGCAATTAAATCGTTTCGCTCCAAATTATTTCCCCCTCATAAATTGATTAAACAACTTTGTTCTATTATACAAAATTATTTTAAAATTTAAAATAATTTATCTATTTACACTATGAGGGGATTGTAAAATCAAAGTACAATAAAAAGGAGTGGGATAAACCCACTCCTTTGTAGCCATTTCTTTATTTAGTTTTTAGCGAGAAAATCCGCCACCTAATTGTTGCTCAGCCATTTGAACTAAACGCTTAGTGATCTCACCACCAACAGATCCGTTAGCGCGAGAAGTAGTGTCAGCACCAAGGTTAACACCAAATTCAGTTGCGATTTCGTATTTCATTTGGTCTAGAGCTTGTTGAACTCCAGGAACTAATAATTGATTTGAGTTGTTGTTGTTTGCCATGTGATTTCACCTCCTTGTGAGTATAGATTGTGTAAAATCACATGGCTTAATACAAAACATTTATTGGTAATTGTTCACAATTTTTATAAATATAAGTTATTTGAAATCACCTTAAAAAAGATCATCCATACTAGTTTGCTTTAACGAATGTCCCGGTCTAATGATCAATAATTCTGTGTTTTCAACTGCTTTTTGAATATATGGTTCAAAATCAATAAAGCTTTCATAATGTTGAACCTTTTCTCTCTTAGGTTTTGTTTTTGGAGAGGCAGGTACAAAAATCGTACAGCAATCTTCGTATGGAAGAATGGAAATATCATGTGTATCGATAGCTTGAGAAAGCTCAATAATTTCTGTTTTGTCCATCATTATTAAAGGTCTCAATACAGGAGTATTTGTAATTTCGTTTATAGTATACATACTTTCCAAAGTTTGGCTTGCTACTTGTCCTAAACTTTCTCCCGTTATAATCGCTAATCCATTTTGTTTTTTTCTCAATTCATCGGTAATACGTAACATTAACCTTCTTGTTGTAGTCATCGTATAATTACTTGGTACTTGACTATGAATCAATTGTTGAATTTCGGTAAATGGTACAATGTGAAGAGCCATTGCGCCACTTATAAAAGATAATTTTTCAGTTAAATCAATAACTTTCTGTTTTGCTCTCTCACTCGTGAAGGGAGGGCTAAAAAAATGGACCCCTTCTACGTCTAAGCCTCTTTTTAGAGACAAATATCCTGCGACAGGGCTATCAATACCTCCTGAAAGCATGAGCATTGCTTTACCATTAGATCCTGCTGGATATCCACCAGCCCCTAATATCGTTTCACAAAATAAATAGGCAGCTTCTTTACGGACCTCTATACGCAAATTAATATCAGGTTGTTTCACATTTACTGTTATTCCTGGAATATTTATTAATAAATGTGCTCCAAATTCACGATTAATCTGGTCGGTACTAAATTCGAATGTTTTATCGGCTCTTCTACCAGTTATTTTAAAGGTCATACCTGGTTGATACAATTTTTGAACTAATTCTAAAGCAACAACCTTCATGTGGTTAATATCTTTTTCGACTTTGACAGCTGGACTAAACGATTGAATTCCAAAAATATTTTTTAATACCTTTACAATATCCTCAAGCTTTTCATCGCCTAAAATAACATACATTCTTTCCAAATCGCCTTCTACTTTTGCAGTTGAATAATTTTGAAGAGCTCTTTTAATATTCTTTTTTAATTTATCTACAAATTTGTTTCGGTTTCTCCCTTTAGTAGATAGCTCTCCATAACGTATTAGTATTCGATCATATTTCATTATTTTTCATTACCTTTCCTAAAGATTGTATCGTTTTGCGAATAGCCTGTATGAATTTCATTGCTTCATCCATTGTATTTTCAAATGATAAACTTATTCTGACTGCACTTTTTGCAACTCCCTCACCTACACCCATTTCTATGAGCGTGTGGCTAACAGACTTTATTTTAGAGGAACAAGCACTTGTGGTCGATACAAAAATCCCCTTTTCCTCCAATGCATGTACAATCACCTCTGCTTTGAAGCCTTTGATTGAAAAATTAATAATATGAGGTGCGCTATTTTCATATGGTGTATGAATGATGATCGCTTTTTCTTTTTCTAATTCCGATAAAAGAAAGCTTTTTATTTCCGAAACATTGTCCAATTCATTTTCCATTTTAAATAATGAAAGTCTAAGTGCCTTTGCCATTGCAACAATACCAGCCACATTTTCTGTCCCACTTCGTGTTTGCCATTCTTGACTACCACCAGTCAATAAAGGAGCAATTTTGACTCCTTCACGAATATATAGAATACCATTTCCTTTTAAACCATGAAATTTGTGGGCAGAGAACGTACAAAGATCAATTTTACAATCATGTATATCAAGAGGTACTTTTGCAATTCCCTGTACGTTATCCACATGGAATAATATTTTCGGGTAATTTTCTAGTAGCTTACCAACTTCCTTCACCGGTTGAATCGTTCCAACTTCATTATTAACATGAATAATGGAAACAAGGATGGTTTCCTCTCGAATGGAACGCTTTAATTCTTCGATATTAATTCTTCCCTCCGAATTCACAGAAAGGTAAGTGATATCAAAGCCATACCGCTTTAATACTTCTAGAGATTCACGGATAGAAGCATGCTCTACAGAAGTTGTAATAATGTGGTTTCCTCTGTTTTTATACATCATCGCAGTACCCTTTATCGCTAAATTATTACTCTCTGTTCCACCTGAGGTAAAATAAATCTCTCTCGCGTTTATATTCAATAATTGGGCAATTTGATTTCTGGCTTGACTTAATAAACCTTCTACTTGTCCGCCAAATTTATGAAGAGATGAAGGGTTAGCAAAATAATCGGTGGAAACTTTGACAAATGAATCCATTACTTCTTTATATGGTTTTGTAGTTGCACTATTATCAAAATAAATCATCATTTTCTCCTTTAATTCACTAACTAAGAACTTTACCATAGTTAAGTTTAAATGAAAATCAAAGTATTTCAATTTTTATTTTCTGCATAGGCAAACTTTTCAGTCATTGTAATCAACAAGAAAAAGCTGACTCCAAGGAGACAGCTTTTTCTTGTTATTCATTCTCTGCTAGCATAGCTTCAATTTTTTTCAAAGCGCCCGGTTCCACTTCTTCTATAGCAGTAGCAGCTTGTTCAAGAGCTTCTTGATAATGAAAGTTTCTGAATTCCTGCTCCGCATTTTTCAATCCATTAGCTACTGAAGGATACCTGCTTTTATATCGATTTCCATATTGTATGACTCGTTCAGCCAAATGAACATTTTCAATCATATCTTCTGCTGTCTGAATTAGTTTATCTATCGTCATCACAGCAACTTCAAGATATTGGTGAACAGATTGCATATCAAGTGGCTTTTGCTCAAGTCGAGTCATTACATTCTGAATTCCTTCTTTAGCATCCTCAAACAAATACTTAAACTCTTCAGGCAATCCAGGAATATTGCTTTTTGAAACCAATCGAATCGTTTCATTTAATTTTCTCTTTAATGCGACTACTTTTTCACGAGCAACCATTTCATCTTTTCTAAGCATTTGTAGCTTTTCTTTGTAATTTTTTTGTTCCGTTTGAATCGTTTCAATCTCATCTTTAATTTCTTTTAATTCCTCACCTAATATGGAATGAGCTGTTTCGTTTTGATCAATTTTATATTTAATAACTTCATACCTTTTAGTAATTTCAACTAACCTTGTTTCGATTTGACGAGATTGCTCTAATTCATGCTCAGTCAGGTGATACGTTTGCTGTACTAATTGCGTTTCTATTTTTAACTCTTGACTTTCTTGATGAGTCACTTCTAGTATTTGACTTGTAGGCTCTTTACTTTTCATTATAAAGGCTTTCGCATGAACCTCTTGTTCAAGTAAATCATATAGCAGGTCAATATTTTCTTTCATTTCTTTTATCTTTGTATGAACATCATTAATTTCTGCTCTTTCAATATCAACTTTAAGTAATTCAAGTTCATTTTCTAAACGTTCTGTTTCCTTTGAAAGTGGAATATCGTCAAGTACATAACCTTGTTCCAACATTTCACGAAAACCTTCTTTTAGTTCCGAAATTTGAGCAGGTAATGCTGATTGACAATCTACCAGTAATGTTGGAATCCATTCCATTTTGTCATTAATTTGATCCAGCTTATCCTTAATGACTAGGACTACTTCTCTTGCCTCAAGATAGTTACCATTCTCTGTTTTTTCTTCATATGTTCCAAACTGAACGATCACTTCATCTAAAAGTAGCTCGAGACGTAATTCAGCCTTACCAAATTGATGTCGATGAGCAAGAAGATTCTTTTTCGCTTCTCGATAAGATTCCTTTAATTCTTCGATTTCCATGCGATTTTTTTCTTCGCTTCCTACTAGTTCGTTTAACTCCGATAGGATCTTGTTTATTTTGCCCTCTGTTTTTAATAGCTTTTGATCGATTTTACTTTGGACTTCCTTAGCACGTTTAAAACGATATTTATCGATGTACTCTTCAGCGTCAAATAGAAACTCTTCTACATCTGGTAAATCAATAGTTACGACTTCATCCCATTCCGATCTCCATCTTTCGAACAACTCTTCTGTTTGACCAGTCATATTTAATTGCTTTACCTTTGACATTTCTTCCAGAATGGGCCGATTCATCATCTCAATCTTCCATTGTTCGAGTCGATCAATTTCTTTATAAAACTTCTTTTTTGATAGTATTCCAGCTAAAATCAATGCAATAATAAAAACGATTATCCCTAATATATATCCCATATAAGCCCCCTGTCTTGGCAGCGCTTCTTGTAAGCATCTTTCAAGTGTAATGTGAACTTTAACATT